>NZ_JAMPKJ010000087.1 GCF_039962115.1 Funiculus sociatus GB2-C1
AATGCGCCCTATGTGTCAATCACCATCGGGCTTTACTCCCTATTACATACAATAAAGTTATCTCTCTTTTTATTGTTCCGCTATGTATTTAGCATACTAAGTACTGAAGAGCCATAAATGTTTACTAAATATATGTTTAGCCCCCCAATTTATCCTTGGAGTTGGGGGGATTGGATATCTAAGTTAGATGAGAAGAAGAATGAACCGCAAAGACGCAAATAAGGCCAAGGAAAGATAAGAAGAAAAATTTTGCTCAAGCTTTAGCGCTAGTGTAGTTCAACTTCGTTGGTGTTAGAGCTGTACAGTTTGCTGGGATACTGGGTTTCAAAATATGCGATCGCTGCTTCCCCAAAACTCCAAATTGCTCCGGCTCCGAGTGCAGGCTTTATTAGTTTGGAAATCAAGGGTATATTAGAAGACACTTCGACTGCTATCTTATACAACGCATCAGCCCCCCCTCCCACCATAACTGCCCCAGCTAAGGCAGATGCTCCGCCTGCGGCGACAACATCAACGTCATAAATTCTGGCAATTCGATTTACTACAGCTATCTCGGCAAAAGTCATACCAGCGGCGAACAGAAAGGGTATATCTATTACACCTGCTGCGGCACCTGCACCCATAATTAAGATTAATTCTTCTCTAGCTTGATCGCGGCACAATTTAGACACGTTAGCTTTCTCCAGACAAAACTCATTGCTTGTTTCTGTCCAATTAAAGCCGACAAAATCAGAAAGCCGCAAGTTTTTAGACTTAGTAGGTTGGAATCTTGGAACCGGGAGCATCCCGTATTTGCAAATCGCCCACAGCCTTCCAGTCTGTGGCTACACAAACAAAGCCTACCGACCCAGTCCTAATTGAGTCCGCGCAGGCGGACTTGGTTTGTGTAGCCGCGATTTTCAATCGCCAGGTATTTTTGCAAAACTGGGATGCACCCCTTAGAACGAAGCCCAACACATAAGCTTTGCTGGGCTTCGTTGTTTAACCCCACCTACGCTATGTGAATGCAACGCCAGTATTACGTAGTTAATGTCTTATCAAACTGCTCTTTCTGCTGTTGGTAGCGTTCCTTGTACTGGCGTTGGCGCTTGTTGTGATCCACAATTGGCGCAGGATAACCAACAGCTTCACTCTCCAAAGCTGGGATCTTTCCAGTAACCAGATATTCTGTATCTACAGAGCGCAATTCTGGCACCCATTCCCGGATATAATCACCGTCTGGATCGAACTTCTGCGCTTGAGTAGCTGGGTTGAAAATTCTTACTGGCTTCGGGTCCATGCCACTCGAAGCACTCCACTGCCAACCACCATTATTGGCCGAAAGATCCCAATCATAAAGCTTCTGCATAAAGTATTTTTCACCTTTACGCGGATCGATGAGCAAGTCTTTGGTGAGAAAATTAGCGACAATCATCCGACAACGGTTGTGCATCCAGCCAATTTCATTCATTTGCCGCATCGCTGCATCTACGATTGGGTAGCCAGTTCTCCCCTCACACCACGCTTGGAAATCTTCCTCGTTGTTTTCATAAGGGAAATTTTGTAAAAGTTCGCGGAAAGCACCTTCTGCTAATTCTGGGAACCAATACATCGCGTGTTGATAAAATTCTCGCCACGCCAGTTCCTGTTGCCATCCCCGGATGCTAGATTGTTCTTCATCGCTGCGGCTGTTCTCTAAAGCAGTTTCCGTAGCTTTCCAAACTGTGCGAATACCAATAACGCCAAATTTTAAGGCTGCGCTGAGTTGAGATGTTCCATGAACTGCGGGAAAATTGCGCTGTTCTTTGTATTCGCCCAGATGAGAGTCACAAAATTCTTCCAGCTTTTCTTGCGCCGCAGCTTCCCCCGGTTGTGTCACCAATTCATTATCCCAGACAAATCCCAAATTCTTTGCTGTAGGCAATTCCACCACTCCAGACTGATGCGCTGCTTCTTGTTCGGCTGGGGTTAAATTTTCAGCATCTTTGAGTTCTTCTACTGGTTCGGTTTTGGGTTTACTGCTCCAATTTCTCCAGAAAGGAGTGTAAACTGTGTAGGGTTTATTTGAACCTGTGAAAATATCTTCTGGTGAGTGTAATAACTGATCCCAATTATTCTGTACTTCGATACCCTTTGTTTTGAGAGTTTCAGTGACAATGCGATCGCGTTCTTTCGAGTACGGTTCCACATCCCAATTCCAGAATACTGCCTTAGCATTCAAAGCCGCAGCCAAACCAGGTATCGCTTGAGTCGGATTATCGTGCAGAATCAACAACTGGCTACCAGCCTGCTGATAACGCTCTTTAAGTGACTGCAAACTGCCAATCATGTATACCATTCTTGCAGGTGCCACATCATCCCTTTCCAAAATATTCGGATCTAGGCAAAAAACACCTACAACTTTCTGACTCCGCTTACGTGCCGCAGCCAGTCCAATATTATCCGAAATGCGTAAATCGCGACGATGCCAAAACAAAATCAGGTCAGACATTTATTAAATCTTTTATTTCAGAGGCTTATTCTTTCAGCTTAAAAGCTGGTAACGTGCGTGTTATCAGTCTTGCGAATTATTCCCTATGCAACCCACACAAAAAAAGATTTATTGTGTATAACTTTGTCATCTAAAAACTTTAAAAAAAGCACAAAATCTATCTCAAAATAAATATTTAAAGCCGCATTCTAACCTTCCCAATCGCTTATTACAGCAATATACCCTGTTAATTATTTATATATTGATTTTACTTATTATTAGATTCAATTCCACTTTTTAAAATTCCTAATATCGTGCCTACATTATTCAAATTTATTAGTTTTTTCTTCTATAGCGTTTTTCACTTGGTTGGAGTATATCAAAATTCTGACCTTCCCGCGACCTTTCTAGGAACGTGGCATTGCCATGTCCCTACAAATGTATCGCACCCAATAGAGAATTGCTATATAATAATGTGCCACTTTTGTATAACTATTTTATTATATTTTCTGGGGCAAGCAAGATGCTTACCCCATTTTATTTACTTCAAAAACGGACGAGCTAAAAAGAAACTAGAAATCGATTTTGCATCTACGGGTTCGCCTGCCAAAATCGCTTTTTCTAACTCTTCAGGAGTCATCAAAACGGTTTCAATATCTTCATCGACATCTTGCTGGGGAGGCTTTTCTAAGCGTTCTAAATCTTGAGCTAAAAAAGCATAAATAAACTCATCAGAATAACCAGGCGCTAAGGAAAACTTACCCAAGTTTTGCCATTTGTGAGCGCGATACCCGGTTTCTTCTTCTATCTCCCGCTTAATCGTCTCCGCCGGATCTTCATTCGGCTCTATTGTTCCCGCCGGAAACTCCAAAAGCCGCCCCTGAACTGCAAAGCGATATTGCCGCAATAGTATAAGTTTACCCTCTGGCGTGACTGGCACAGCAAGCGCCCCGCCCGGATGACGAACGCATTCCCACTCACCCTCAGCACCATTGGGGAGGCGCAGGCGGGTAACTTCATAGTTAAATTTACGCCCTTTATAGAATAGGCGTTGTTGTAAAACTGTTGGCGGTTCTTGACCCAGCGACATAGTAAATTACAATCGGCGGACTCCTGAACAGTCTACAGCCTGAACCAGTTGCGCGATCGCTTTCCCCGAAACTGGCTCTATCCAATCTGGCGCAATTTCCGCCAAAGGAACAAGCACAAAAGCTCTTTCCCCCATTCGAGGGTGAGGTATCTCAAGTGTCGGCGTATCCAAAATTACATCATCAAATAGCAGTATATCTAAGTCAAGGGTTCTTGCCCCCCAGCGTTCTTTTCGGATGCGACCAAATTGTGCTTCAATTCTCAGCAGCGTCTCTAACAATTCCTGGGGCGTCAGCTTGACATCCAACAATGCACAACCATTCAAATAATTTGGCTGCGGTGGCCCTATAGGTGCAGTTTGATACCAGCTAGACCGTGCTATTACCGTAATTCCGGGAGTTTCGTCCAGAATTTCCAAAGCTGCTGTTAGGATAGCGCGGCTGTCACCGAGATTGCTACCAAGAGCGATCGCGCTTTTGGTACACTTTTCTAATCCCATTTTCCTACTATGCTACACACAAATCTCCCCAAAGCCCCCAATTTATCGGGGGTTCGGGGAGCTCAAATGTTGCATCAAAAACGCGAATTTGTGGCAAAGAGGGTGTTAGCTGTCTAAATTTCCTCTGCCTAAATATTGATCTTTAAAGCTGTTAATTTCCTCAGATAGCTCTTGGCGGCTAGAAGCCCGGAGTAAATAGCGGTTAATGAACCAAATTGTATATCCTAGACCAATCAGATTCAAAGTCGAATCTAGCAAAGGCAAGTCATCAATTGCATCCAGCAAAGCCAGCGTCAGCTTTAAGGTAATCAAAGATGCAAAAATTAGGCCAACTGTAATTAGCGGTCGGCTGTATGACTTGAAAAAGTTGCCAATATAATTTGGCATCTTATCTAGAAAATCAGCAATCTTTTCCCCGACCTGCTGCCATTGAGAATTAAAGTTTTCTGTGGATAGCCTTTTTTCTCCTAAGGTTTCTGAGTTTACCTCTACCTCAAGCTTGATGTTTTCAGCTTCTGCCGTATCGTCGGAGCGCGAAAGTTCAGGATTCATATCAATTTTTGGGAATGACAACAACTTGATGCGTTAATTACGGCGGCGATTGTTCTAGTTCTGGCTTGTCTTATGAAGATTGCGAGGTTAATGCTGCGCTTGGAACTCATTATCTACTAAAATGATGAAAATCAAGCATTTTAAAGCAAAATTCACTGAACAACCTTGTTCTGTCGCCGCTCTTCAATACTCTCATCCATAAAAATAGCCGAGTATTGCCATAACCGCCTCTAGCATTGGTTGTAGCCCCTGTAAAAGTAACTTAGTTTATGATTCATCTGAGTAAGGCAGCAGCTAGCGAGATTAAGCGTCTGCAATCTAAGCGTCACAACTCCAAGAATCTCCAATTCCGTTTGGGAGTTCAAAGTGGTGGTTGTTCCGGAATGTCCTACACTCTAGGATTTGAAGACGTTGTGACCCCAGGCGATCGCGTATATGATTGCGATGGGATTCAAGTGGTGGTGGACGAGCAAAGCCTAAATTACATCAACGAGCTCACCCTGGATTACTCAGAGGATCTTATGGGTGGGGGG
Source organism: Funiculus sociatus GB2-C1 (assembly GCF_039962115.1). Lineage (NCBI taxonomy): Bacteria > Bacillati > Cyanobacteriota > Cyanophyceae > Coleofasciculales > Coleofasciculaceae > Funiculus > Funiculus sociatus. The sequence continues at coordinate 5,123 of NZ_JAMPKJ010000087.1, forward strand.
TTTCGCTTCCACAACCCAAAAGCCAAAGAAAGCTGTGGCTGCGGTAACTCTTTCTCAATTAATGAGCCGGTCACAACCGACAGATAAAGCACCAAACTCCACAAATTGACACAAAGCCATTAATGGTGCTAAACTCAGAATTTGTCTGCATTCGGTTCAACTAAAGGCTCTGTAAATCCCGTAACTCATGCCCACAATCCAGCAGCTCATCCGTAATGAGCGCCTAAGTACAAGCAAGAAAACTAAGTCGCCAGCTCTCAAGAGCTGTCCGCAGCGTCGGGGTGTCTGCACCAGAGTATACACAACGACACCAAAGAAACCTAACTCAGCTCTCCGGAAAGTAGCAAGAGTTCGTCTGACTTCAGGCTTTGAAGTAACGGCGTATATCCCCGGAATCGGTCACAACTTGCAAGAACACTCCGTGGTAATGATTCGGGGTGGCAGGGTTAAGGACTTGCCCGGAGTTCGTTACCACATTATTCGCGGAACACTAGACACGGCAGGAGTAAAAGATCGTCGTCAAGGTCGTTCTAAGTACGGCACTAAACGGCCTAAAGAAGCTGGAGCGAAGAAGTAAGCTTTGCCAAAAGCTACCATGATGGTGTTTGAAAAGCCAAACTGTTCGCAGTTGTGCGATCGCACTTTCCTTAGCCGCGGGAACATCCCTCTCTCGTGCTAAAACTGGGATGAAACCCAGACAATAATGGTAGAGTTGGATAAAGTATGTTTTAACTGGATTCTGTGCGATGAGAAGCATCAGAGATGTTATAGAAGCGTAGAGTCACACCTGATGCGGTAGAGATACCAACAAAAGCTAGGGGGTGTGAATCCAGTAAAATATATCTGAATCCAGGAAAGATTGCTTCGTTGTTGGCAACGAGGCAAAAAGAAATTAACGCGCTGGGGACAGGACGTAACTGTTATGTATGGGCGAATTTTACTCAATGTGAAATTCCCACAGTACACTTTCCTGAACCCACAAAGAGGCTTGTTAAACAAAAAATCCCATCAAGAGGCGCGTCCATTGGGATTTAAGAAATTCTGCATTTTATTCATTGAAGGCTTACTATGTCTCGTCGTACCGTAGTTAAAAAGCGTCCTGTTCCCCCCGATCCAGTTTATAACAGCCGCCTGGTCAGCATGATGGTGCGGCGGATTATGAGAAGCGGCAAGAAATCCATAGCTTTAGGGATTATCTATGACGCACTGAAAACCATCGAGGAAAGAACAGGTAGCGATGCTTTGGAAACTTTTGAAAAAGCAGTTCGCAATGTCACCCCTTTGGTGGAAGTAAAAGCGCGTCGTGTGGGTGGTGCTACATACCAGGTGCCAATGGAAGTCCGTGCTGACCGAGGAACAGCCTTAGCGTTGCGCTGGCTAATTCAATTTTCCCGCTCTCGTCCAGGCCGCACAATGGCAGGCAAACTGGCAAATGAGTTAATGGATGCTGCTAACGAAACAGGGAACGCCATTCGTAAGCGGGAAGAAACGCACCGGATGGCAGAAGCGAATAAAGCTTTTGCACATTATCGGTACTAAATACGGACTCGCATCCATCAAAGGTGAAAACCTTTAACAAAGTATACAATTATAAACAGAGAGTAACGCCCGCATCCCATGCGGCACAGATAAAAGGAGGTAACTGTGGCACGTACCGTCCCGCTTGAAAGAACACGCAATATCGGAATTGCGGCCCACATAGACGCGGGCAAGACAACAACAACAGAACGGATTCTGTTCTATTCAGGTATCGTTCATAAAATTGGTGAAGTACACGAGGGAACGGCTACCACTGACTGGATGGAGCAGGAGCGGGAGCGGGGCATCACCATCACTGCTGCCGCTATCAGCACCAGTTGGCGGGATCACCAGATCAACATTATTGACACCCCAGGACACGTAGACTTCACGATTGAAGTAGAACGTTCCATGCGGGTATTGGATGGCGTGATTGCCGTGTTCTGCTCGGTTGGCGGCGTGCAGCCTCAATCTGAAACTGTATGGCGACAGGCAGATAGATATAAAGTTCCTCGGATCGCCTTTGTAAACAAGATGGATCGGACTGGGGCGAACTTCTACAAAGTTTATAGCCAGATACGCGATCGCGTCCGGGCAAACGCCGTCCCAATTCAAATTCCCATCGGCGCTGAAAACGACTTTCGGGGAATTGTAGACTTGGTTCGGATGCGAGCCTACATCTACAAAGACGACCAGGGAAAAGAAGTTGAGGACACTGAGATTCCCGCCGATCTTCAGGAAGTAGCCGAAGAGTACCGCACCAAGCTCATCGAATCCGTAGCAGAAACCGATGATGTCCTGACGGAGAAGTACCTCGAAGGTGAAGAACTAACCGAACAAGAAATTCGGACGGCGTTGCGTAAAGGCACCATTGCAGGCACAATTGTCCCGCTTTTGTGCGGAAGTGCCTTTAAAAACAAGGGCGTTCAGTTGCTATTAGATGCAGTGGTAGATTACCTACCCGCACCTATTGACGTTCCCCCAATTCAAGGGCTATTACCAGACGGCACCGAGGTCGTTAGACGCGCCAGTGATGACGAGCCTGCGGCAGCTTTGGCTTTCAAGATTATGGCAGATCCCTATGGACGCTTGACGTTCATTCGGGTATATTCCGGCGTAATCAAAAAGGGCAGTTACATCCTCAACTCCACTAAGGGGAAAAAGGAACGCATTTCTCGCTTGATCATTCTCAAAGCTGACGAACGGATCGAGGTAGATGAAATGCGCGCTGGAGACTTGGGCGCTGCATTGGGTCTGAAAGACACCTTTACAGGCGATACCATCTGCGACGAAAACTCACCAGTGATTCTGGAGTCCCTGTTTATCCCAGAGCCAGTGATATCCGTAGCAGTGGAACCCAAAACCAAGCAGGATATGGAAAAGCTCTCCAAAGCTCTGCAATCCTTGTCTGAGGAAGATCCAACTTTCCGAGTCAACATTGACCCAGAAACCAACCAGACAGTAATTGCGGGGATGGGCGAATTGCACTTAGAAATTCTCGTAGATCGAATGCTGCGAGAGTTCAAGGTAGAAGCCAACGTTGGTGCGCCGCAAGTCGCTTACCGCGAAACCATCCGCAAACCCGTCAAAGCTGAAGGTAAATTTATCCGTCAGAGTGGTGGTAAAGGTCAGTACGGTCACGTAGTGATTCAGGTGGAGCCTGGAGAGCCTGGGACTGGGTTCGAGTTTGTCTCCAAAATTGTTGGGGGTATAGTACCTAAAGAGTACATCGGCCCAGCAGAACAAGGGATGAAAGAAGCTTGCGAATCCGGCATTGTGGCTGGATATCCCGTGATTGACCTGCGGGCAACTATGGTGGATGGGTCTTACCACGATGTAGACTCCTCAGAAATGGCTTTCAAAATCGCTGGCTCAATGGCTATTAAAGAAGCCGTGATGAAGGCTTCACCAGTGCTATTGGAGCCTATGATGAAAGTTGAGGTAGAAGCTCCTGAAAACTTCCTTGGGGACGTGATGGGAAACCTCAACTCTCGTCGCGGCCAAATTGAAGGCATGAACTCGGAACAAGGTGTTACTAAGGTGACAGCGAAAGTTCCACTCGCTGAGATGTTTGGCTATGCGACGGATATCCGGTCGATGACTCAGGGTCGGGGTATCTTCTCAATGGAGTTTAGCCATTACGAAGAAGTTCCTCGCAACGTGGCTGAAACCATCATCGCCAAGAGCAAAGGGAACGCATAATTAGTCTGCGGTCAGTTGTCAGTTATAGGTAGCTTGCCAACTGGCAACTGACGTCAGGCACCTTGCCTGGGGCTACCAACTGACAAAGGAAAAAGGAAAAAGGAACACGTAACACATGGCACGCGCAAAGTTTGAACGGACTAAACCCCACGTCAATATCGGCACAATTGGTCACGTTGACCACGGCAAAACAACCTTAACTGCTGCTATTACCATGACCCTGGCAGCAATGGGTCGGTCGAAAGCAAAGGGTTATGCCGACATTGATGCAGCGCCGGAGGAAAAGGCTCGCGGGATTACCATCAACACCGCTCACGTTGAGTATGAAACCGAATCTCGCCACTATGCCCACGTAGACTGCCCAGGTCACGCGGACTATGTGAAGAACATGATCACGGGTGCAGCTCAAATGGATGGTGCCATCCTGGTAGTGTCAGCGGCAGATGGCCCCATGCCTCAGACACGGGAACACATCCTCCTCGCTAAGCAAGTTGGCGTTCCCCAGCTAGTTGTCTTCTTGAATAAGCAAGACATGGTGGACGATGAAGAATTGTTAGAATTGGTGGAACTAGAAGTCCGGGATCTGCTGAGTTCTTACGAATTCGACGGTGACAATATTCCCATCGTGTCAGGATCGGCGCTACAAGCGTTGGAAACCATGACTGCTAATCCCAAGACCACACGGGGAACGAATGAGTGGGTGGATAAAATCTACCAGTTGATGGATGAGGTAGATTCCTACATTCCAACACCAGAGCGGGATATTGACAAGCCCTTCCTAATGGCTGTAGAAGACGTATTCTCGATCTCAGGTCGTGGTACCGTTGCTACTGGTCGTATTGAGCGGGGTAAAGTAAAAGTTGGCGAAACCGTTGCACTGGTGGGAATTCGCGACACTCGCAGCACAACCGTGACTGGGATAGAAATGTTCCAGAAGACCTTGGATGAAGGTATGGCAGGCGATAACGTCGGCGTACTGCTTCGGGGTCTCAAGAAGGAAGACATTGAGCGGGGTATGGTGCTGGCTAAGCCTGGTACAATCACTCCTCACACTCTATTTGAGTCAGAAGTCTATATCCTTCAGGAAAAAGAAGGCGGTCGGAAAACACCGTTTTTCGCAGGCTATCGTCCTCAGTTCTACGTGCGGACAACCGACGTAACTGGAACCATCAAAGCCTTTACAGCAGATGATGGTACTGATGCCGAGATGGTAATGCCGGGAGATCGCATCAAAATGACCGTTGAGTTAATCAACGCGATCGCTATTGAGCAGGGAATGCGCTTCGCTATCCGTGAAGGTGGCCGCACCATCGGTGCAGGTGTCGTTTCTAAAATCCTGAAGTAGGATTCTGACAAACAAATAAGGAGCAGAAAAGCAATTGCCTTTCTGCTCCTTATCTGTGTCGCTTAAATCAAACTTTCTAATTTTCTGGCTGGGAAATTAGGTTTCATTCATAAGATACAATCTCGAAGGCTCTAGCTTTTACCAACTACTTTGAACCTGGAAAACTGAAAATGGCAACTATCCAACAGCAAAAAATTCGCATTCGCCTTAAGGCTTTCGATCGGCGTTTGCTGGACACATCTTGCGAGAAGATTGTCGATACGGCAAACCGGACACAAGCTACAGCAATCGGTCCTATTCCCTTACCGACGCGGAAGAAAATTTACTGTCTCTTGAGATCGCCTCACGTTGATAAGGACTCGCGGGAACACTTTGAAACCCGCACCCACCGCCGCATTATTGACATTTACCAGCCTACCTCGAAGACAATTGACGCTTTGATGAAACTGGATTTGCCCGCAGGCGTGGATATTGAAGTCAAACTTTAATAGGGTTTACGCACGTCAACATGCTGTAGGGGCATGGCAATACCATGCCCCTACAACAGAATCAGGCATTCACTAATTAACTGCGTAAGTCCTGTTTAACAGTTTGTCAGTTGTTAGGGACGAGTTGCAATTATTCCCTAAAATTAGACTAATGACTATCTATTGGCCCTTTAGAGTAACCTCTAAAGGGCTTCGTAGTTGGGATTCTGGGGAGAAATCGGTTAAAGTAAGTAAAGAATCACACTTACCGTGAACTATAGGGACAATGGCATCCTCTTCCTCAATCGCAGTTCGAGAACTTCCCCTTTTTCCACTGCCCGAAGTGGTGCTATTTCCAGGGCGACCCTTGCCACTACATATTTTTGAGTTTCGCTACAGAATTATGATGAATACGATTCTGGATAGCGATCGCCGCTTTGGGGTCTTGATGTGGAACCCAGTTCAAGGTAAACCCGCAACTGTAGGATGCTGCGCTGAAATTATTCACTTGCAGCGTCTTCCAGACGACCGTATGAAAATATTAACCTTGGGTCAGCAGCGGTTTCGAGTTCTGGAGTACGTCCGCGAAAAGCCCTATCGAGTTGGTTTGGTGGAATGGATTGAAGACAATCCGCCAGAGAAAGATTTGCGAAGTTTGGCTACAGAGGTCGAACAGTTGCTCAGAGATGTTGTGCATCTCTCAGCCAAGTTGACTGAGCAAGATATGGAACTTCCAGAAGACCTGCCAACTCTCCCTAGAGAATTGTCTTTTTGGGTTGCCAGTAATCTTTACAATGTAGCAGCTGAACAGCAATCCCTTCTGGAAATGCAAGATACAGCAGCACGTCTGGAACGCGAAGCGGAAATTCTCACCTCTACTCGCAATCACCTGGCGGCTCGTACTGTACTCAAAGATGCGCTGAAATAGTATCAGTGAATTGCTAATTGCTAATGGCAATAAACCAAATCGCAATTAGCAATTCTGTCTAAATCCGAGCTTCTTTTTGCCAACTAAACCAGCCGTACCAGTGACGGACAGCCAGCCATACGGCGGAAAGTAATCCTGCTAAGCTAAGCGTTAGGCCGCTGTAAGGCACTAATAAACCAAAAACGGGCAGGACTGCACCGGAAATTGTGCAAATCAGCGCAGCTAAGGAAGCTCGACGGTTGTTTGCACCTAAGCCCCAGGATAAAGCTAACAGAGTTAGAGAAATTAACGTCCACGCCAAGGGCGCACTTATTAAGCGGCTGAGATAAGTCAAAGTTAGTAAGCAAGCAAAGAAAACGCCGCCTGCGATCGCTACATTTTTTAGAGTCATTGGTAGCGACAAATACAGCAATAATATCCACCACAGAAATAACGCTGGTGCTAACAACAGCAGCCGTGGCAAAATTCCCGTATTCCGAATTGGGCCTGTCGAGGTAAAGACACCAAAGGGATTTTGTACAGAAACATTGTCATCAAATACCCAGGTGAAACGAGTGCCTTGTCCTTCGCGTTTGCTTTCAGTCGGGAGAATCCCACTGGCAAAATCAGCGTCAGGGAAGGTAGAGAGAGCTGTCAAGCGAAAGTTGGAGAGCAACTGACCATTAGCACTATAAACCCAACGCGGCCCTCCTTGAGCCTTGTAGGCGACTTTGAAAGTAGTTTCCTGTCCAGGTTTCAAGTTGAAAGGAAAACCATAGTCACCAAGGTTTCTCTGTTGAAGCCTAGTGCCATCCCGCTCTACCTTAAAGCCTTGTAGCAGCGAGTAACCGTTAGGCGGCGGTATTTCAAAGAAAAAATTCTCAATATCGCTGAGCTGGTTGACTACTTTATATTCAGCCGTGTAGTCTACTCGGTAAATCGCCCGCCGATCTTGAACGTCTTTGCTTTGGTCAAGCTCTACCTGAATTTGCGAGCCAGCTAGCGTCAGGAAGCGACTAACCTCTCGCGTATCCTTTACCCGGACGATTTTTCCATCAACTTGAGTGTCGTAAGCATACGGCTCTTGGATCGTGTAGCGCACTTGGGGCGCTGCTTGCTCTAGCCTATCCCCAGCAACAGTTTGAGCCACTTGAGTCACCTTTGCCTGTTCCCAGTTGTGGTAACGATTGCCTAAAGTTGAGGTAAGAAAAAATCCTCCCACCAGCAAAACTAAGACTAGGGCTAGATGCTGCAATCCTCTAAGTAATTGGGAGTATAGCAGTACCCATTCGCCAATGAAAATAGATTGTTCTGGCTGAACTCGACGTAGGGAAAAACTCAACAGAGCGATCGCAATTCCCAAACCGCCGACAATGAATATTAATGTGGGGAACATCCCAAGCAGCTGTCCCCCAAATTTCATTAGCTCAGCCGGATGCGTTAAATCGGGCAATCCGGGAATGCCTTGAGCAGATGGAAACATAGTTGTAGATTTGTAAAGACGCTTGTAGGTCGCGTCTGCTTTGAGTTTTAGAGACTACAATTTCATAACTAGAGTTTCCCTATTGACACAATAGAATAGCTACCAAAAATCTTCAGCGTTTCGGTGTAAGCTGTTAATTCTTTTAAGGCAGATTGAACAGAAGCTTCTCTGGCATCAGCTTCTAGGTCAGTAAAAAAAAGATAGTCACCAAGACTTCGCTTTGTCGGACGAGATTCAATTCGGCTCAAGTTAATCCCTCGACTGGCAAACACTTCAAGCGGCTTAACCAGCGCCCCCGGTACATTAGCGGGAACGCTAAAAGCTAAACTGGTATGACTGCCGCCGCCGGAAGGTTGTAAACTCAGTACCCAGAACCTGGTATAATTATCGGGATAATCATTAATAGGACAGATGAGAATTGGTAGGTGGTAGAGTTGGGCAGCTCTAGAGGATGCGATCGCTGCCGCAGTTTTATCCTCGCCCAAATACTTTAGCGCCTCTGTAGTCGCATTCATCGGCACTAGCTGCACAGAGGGCAGAAACCGCTCCAGCCACCCCTGACACTGAGCTAGAGCCTGGGGGTGGGAATAAACTGTCTTTATTTCCTCCAGAGTTTCCGCTCGCGACAACAGGGCATGAGAAATTGGCAACACATGAGCCTGTTGAATTTGCAGCTTATCCAATTGCCAGAGCGTATCCAGCGTTGTTGTCACGCTGCCCTCTACAGAATTTTCTACAGGCACGACTGCCACATCAGCCTGTCCCTGTGCCGCTGCTCGCAGCGTCTGAGCAATGCTGGGACAAGGACATAACAGCCCTTGCTGTCCCCTTTGGTTAAGCCAATTTACATAAGCCAAGGCAGCTGCTTCTGCGTAAGTGCCTGGTGGCCCCAAATGTGCAACCGATACGACCATTAAAGCTAGCCCTCAGTTTTCCGCAAGAGTTATTCTGACAACGTTTTAACCTTTATCAGTTACCAGGTGTCAACTACTAAGTCCGTCGCTGGGGATAGGCTGCTGGATCTAGGTTAAACCCAATAATAGTCTCTACTTGTGATGCCTGAGAAGGAGGGAAATCAACTACATAAATTTTTATCATGACAGAGCGATTCAATTAATGCACAGTTTCCTTTCAAAAGCTGTAGCAGCGGAACAATCGAAATCCCCTGCAACTTTTTTAAGAACCGTAACGTAAAATTAACTTATCCTGCGTACAGAATTACATTCTGTTACCATCCCCTCATGCAAACTCAATTTGTTGCCTCCCAATCTGTTGAAATTGCTGTTCCGGAACAACCTGTTCCAATTCAGCATTATCTGCGCCAACCTCAACGTCTAGTACAAGCTCTAGTTGACCCCACTCGAATCGAACAACTCAGCGAGGAGATTTTCCGCCTGAAAATGCGCCCGTTGAGCTTTATGGCCCTTTCACTTCAACCAATTGTAGATATGAAGGTGTGGGCAGATGCAGATGGGACGGTTCACTTAAGGTCTACACGTTGTGAGATTCGCGGCATTGAGTATATCAACCAGCGCTTTGCGCTTAACTTGGTTGGTAAGCTTTCTCCCTGTCAAGTAAACGGTACAACTCATCTCAAAGGTAGAGCGGATTTAGAGGTCAAAGTTGAGTTACCGCAGGCTTTTTGGTTCACGCCTAAAGCTTTTATAGAAGCTACCGGGAATGGTTTGCTCAAGAGCGTGCTGTTGACTATTAAACAACGATTGATGTATCAACTGCTATCAGACTATCGCCGCTGGGCTAACACTTGGAATCAGCAGACACCCCCGCCTCAAGTTCCGGTACTGCCCGCAGACAGCCCTTCGGCTTAATAAATTGAGGCTGAACCTCCTTATTTTAGTTCCTAGGCTGAGACTGGGAACTAAGAGAAGAGGGGGAGGCTCAGCCTCCAGAGAGGATATAAACTCAAAATCTACAATTTAATATCAACTCGGCAAGGACTGAAAGACCTCCGATGGAAGCGCGAGGGGCCGTGTTGTTGTAAAGCAAGTATATGGTGAGCGGTGCCGTAACCTTTGTTCGCTGTTAAGTTGTAGGCGGGGTACTTCGCTGCCAGACGGATTATCAGGTCGTCGCGCCACACTTTAGCAACAATGCTGGCGGCGGCAATTACCAATGATTTTTCATCACCCTTGACTAGATTCTGTTGTGGGATTGGCAAGTCTGGAAGCTGCCACTTGCCATCAACCAGACAAAGCTCTGGTTGTATATTCAGCTTGATTACAGCCCGCTTCATCGCTAACAAGGATGCGTGGAAAATATTAATTTGGTCAATTTCCTGGTTGGAAGCATAACCAATTTTCCAGTCTAGAGCGATCGCTTGAATTTGTGCCGCCAGTTTACCCCGACGATAACTAGACAACTGCTTGCTGTCTCTTACCCCAGCGGCTGAAAGTTCAGCAAAAGCAGACTTTGGTAATATTACAGCTGCCGCCACCACTGGGCCAAACAAAGCTCCGCGCCCAACTTCATCCACACCAGCAACCAGTTCCCAGCCACCGAGTAACTCTGGCAAATCCGAGAGGTTAAAATTTGGTTTGCGGGAAGTCTTAACGACTGCGCCTTTTTCTACCACTTGCTGCACCGACACGATACGGAAGCTCCTTAGTAATTAGTCACTGGTTATTAGCCATTAGTCAGTTGCCATCTTAAAAGTTGTCAAGTTGAAACGAAGTCTTTTTCTAACAACTTTCCAACCTTCCAACCTTCTTCCCGCCAACCGACTAATGGCTAACCACTAACTTCACCCTTTCTCAAGCCTCTGTTGCAGAAGACCGCCGCCGCCTCCGCCGCCGAACTGGAGACTCGCCACTGTCTGATTCTGATTCTTCACTGGGGGATGCAGAGTCAGATGCGATCGCGTCTGGCTCTTCTGGGGCTTCGTCTACGACAGGTGTCACTTCCTCTATCTGTCGTTGCTCCTCGTCTGCTGTCTGATATTCCATTTCATCTACCTCAAATGCGGAGGGTAGATAAGATGTATTATCGTCTTCGTCAGACTCAAAGGCAGAAGTCTGTGTATCTCTTTCATCTTTCGCCGCCTGGATTGAGGAAGCGATCGCTTCCGTAGACTGTGACTCTCCAGGCAAAGTAATCGACACTATCGCCGATTTCGGATTTTTCACTTCCCGCTCTAACAGCACCAACGGAGAAATTCCCATCAAAGCATAAACGTCCTGTTGCTCTGGGGTCATTTCAATTGAAACAATCTCCGGCGGTTCAATTTCCTGTCTGGAAGGCTTGGGACGCTCAGGTTTCGGCGAGCGACGGACTTCTTCCACAACGGGTAGAGGCGTACTTCCCCCACCTATATATGTCTCGCTTTCGCGGATTGGTTCCGGTTCTGCCACCGGAGTTGCCCGGAAATGATTCACTATAGTCGGAGGAGTCGAAATCCGAATAGGAGTTTTTGGGGTTAATTCCTCCTTTAATGGAGGTTCACCTACACGACGGCGGCGACGACGGCGATTATTATTTACCCCCCGCTCCTGATAACTGGGATGATTCATCAAATCCATTGACTCATCATCATCGTCAGCGCCTAAATCTAAAGCTTCGCTGCGACTTTCAACGGCTGGCAAAGGTATTTCCCTAATTCCGACTTCATTTCGGTAGGGTAACGTCCGTGCTTCCCTAACAGGTGTCGGCGAGGGAGGTTCGGCAATTTCTCCTCCATTTTTGTTAGCAGACTCACCCGGTAGGCGAACCATATGCCCCAAACCGCCACAACTAGGGCAGGGCTGACTAAACAACTCGTAAATATTTTGCCCTTGCCGCTTGCGAGTTAATTCTACTAAGCCGAGTTCGGAAAGTTGAGCAATTTGTGGTCTAGCTTTGTCTGCCTTCAGTGCTTTGTTGAAGTGTTCCAGCACTTGCAGCTGATCTCGCCGTGCATCCATGTCAATAAAGTCAACAATGATGACACCAGCGATATTTCGCAACCGCAGTTGACGGGCTATTTCTGTCGCTGCTTCACTGTTTGTCCACAGCACAGTTTCTCTTGCAGTGGCAGAACGGGTGAAGGAACCTGAGTTGACATCAATCACCGTTAAAGCTTCCGTCAGCTGGATAATGATGTAGCCTCCTGAAGGTAAATCCACTCTAGGTTTGAGGGCTTCTCGAATGGCTGCATTGATGCGGAAGTATTCTAAGATAGAAAGGCGCTCGCGGTGATGGTCGATTAATACTCCTTCCGGCGACTTTCCTCCGCTCCAACTGACTAAGTATTGCTTGACTCGCTTAACTCCGGTGTGGGAATCTACGACAATTCGATTTACTTCCGCACTGTACATATCCCGCAAGACGCGCTGAATAAAATCATCGTCTCGATTTAGCAGCGCTGGCGCTCTAGTGGAGTTTACTTCTTGTTGAATCGCTTCCCACTGTTTTTGCAGTGTCTCCAAATCTTCTATGATGGCTTCTTCCGAGCGTCCCTCGGCTTCTGTCCGCACTATTAGCCCCATGCCAGCAGGTTTAATGAGAACGGCTAAGGCTCTAAGGCGGTTGCGCTCGTTTTCGCTCTTGATTTGCCGCGACAGACTCACACCCCGTCCGAAGGGCATCAATACTACATAGCGTCCAGGTAAGCTGATATTGCCTGTGAGCCTGGGGCCTTTGTTGCCGGTCGGCTCTTTCATTACTTGAACCAGAACTTTCTGTTGGGGTGCCAGTAGTTCTGTAATCGCACCAGCGGAACGTTTTAGCCGCAGGGGGCCTAAGTCAGTAACATGGATAAAGCCGTTGCGTTCGGCATCCCCAATGTTTACAAATGCGGCATCTATCCCAGGTAAGACATTTTCAACAATGCCCAGATAGATGTCTCCGACTTGGTGGCTGCCAGTAGCAACGACAAGTTCTTGAATTTGATCTTCCCAAAAGACGGCAGCAATCCGATGCTGCTCCGCGATAATAATTTGCTTCGGCATTCAATTTCCTCAAAAATTCGTAGCAAGTTTAGGCACAACAGAGAATCGGAAAGCAGAAGGCGGATTTAATTCCTTTTTCTTCCTTCTTCCTTCCTCGTTGATCCTTTCTAGGCGCCTCTCACTTTTGCTCAAAGAAATAACGGTGTAAGCCAGAAACTCTCTTTCGGTCGATTTGGTTTTACCTTCTGATTCAATGTGACAGGGGATAGATTCTAAACCCGCCCCTACGTAGAGAGAATAAAGGTGTGTTAACCCAGAATCACTGATTACAGTGACAGACATCCCTTGTAAACTCTTCCCCGATTGCATTTTTTGCCAGTGCCATGCCTTTTCAAAAGGCTTGAACACTGGAATTTGCCCAAAATGAACAGAAAGTCTCTCTCAAAAGCTATCTTGCGCGATCGCTTCCATTTCAGGTTCACTCTTAGGGGCAACCTGATAGATCCTCGATCCGCAATTGCTTCTATTGTGATGTATTATATCGCGCTGTCACTCCGATCAGACTCAACTTATGGGTAGTTGCACTCGCTTTAATTTTGGTAGTCTCAAGGACTCTTGACAAGGGAGAAGGTGAAAAGAAGATTCTCCCTTGTCCTATTGTCTCCCTTCATTGCGTTTGTTTACGCAAGCTGAAAATAGTTGCGATCGCGTGTTTTGCTACAGCTTCTATCTCAGATGCCGTATTAAACCGTCCAATTCCAAACCGAACCGAGGCGTAAGCTAGTTGTTCTGAACGTCCCAGCGCCGTCAGAACATGGGAAGCAGACACATTGGCGGCGGTACAAGCCGATCCGGAAGAAACTGCTACCACTGGCTGCAATCCTAGCAGCAGCGCCGCTCCATCCACCCCTTCTACACTGATGTTAAGGTTTCCTGGTAGTCGCTCTTTGGGGTGTCCGTTCAGATGAATTTTTTCTACCTGACTGAGTTGTTGCCAAAGGCGATCGCGCAACTGGATGAGGCGTTTTGTCTCTGATACCATGTTTACCTGCGCCAATTCTACGGCTTGGGCAAATCCGACAATTTGAGGTGTATACAGTGTACCAGAGCGCATTCCCCGCTCATGTCCACCTCCATGCAGCTGCGGTGCAATTTGGACTCTGGGGTTGCGGCGTCTGACGTAAAGAGCGCCAATACCCTTGGGCCCATAGACTTTGTGGGCAGTCATTGACATTAAATCAATGTGCATCGCCTCCACATTCAGAGGTATTTTGCCAATAGCTTGAGCAGCATCAGTGTGGAATAGTACCTGATGCTTGTGACAAATTGCCCCAATTTCTGCTAAAGGCTGTATGACACCAATTTCATTATTAGCTGCCATTACGGAAACTAAAATTGTGTCGGGACGGATAGCTTTTTCCAGTTGTTCTAAATTAATCAATCCATCACTTTCAACTGGGAGAAAAGTAATTTCAAAGCCAAGAGTTTGCAAATATTTACAAGGGTCCAGAACCGCCTTATGCTCGGTTGCCACTGTAATGATGTGTCGCCCTTTGCTAAAATTAGCTTCCGCCACACCTTTAATAGCTAAATTGTTCGCTTCCGTCGCGCCGCTAGTAAAAATAATTTCTTCTGGCGTAGCGTGTATCGCTTGTGCTAAAACTTCCCTTGATTGTTTGACAGCAGCTTCAGCTTCCCAACCGTAGGAATGGCTCACGCTGGCGGGGTTGCCGAAATGCTGGGTGAAGTAAGGCATCATGGCGGCAAGTACGCGATCGTCTAGGGGCGTTGTGGAGTGACAATCGAGATAAATAGGGCGTACAGTCATACCAATTTGGGATTTAGGATTTGAGATTTGGCGGCGGTCGGAGTTTCGGAAACTCCGATGATTGGTTTGCATCAAACTATCAGGTATATTCACTTCTCGATCGCTCCCCTTGTATGCTCCCTGAAGATGTGTAGCTTCACCAAATCAAAATGGTGTCAATGGGTGCCTCCAATGAGTCACAATTCTATTTTGGCAAAATTGTAAGTTGAGAAATTAAAGATACGATAGCGATAAGCAAAAGACTTGATGAAGTTCCTCTGACTGTAATACTTCAAAGATAGAGCGAAACTACAAGAACAGTTGCATCTGAGCGATCGCCACTACCAACTGGGACTACAAGATGGGAATATTGTTGTAATAACTATCAGATATCGCATCCAGCAAATTGGCACTGAGTTAATTAGACTTCTAAGAGGATGTCTCAAAAGTAAAAAAGCTCTCATAACTATACCCTGTCAATAGCAAAATGTTGATTCGACAGCGTGAAGAGAGCAATGTCTCAATCCTATCCCAGTGACTTAACCGACGAGCAGTGGGAACTGCTCTCAGGGCTGATTCCTAGAGCCAAAGTAGGTAGGCGTCCCCGAAGTGTTGATATGCAAGCTGTGGTGAACGGTATCCTCTATATCTTGTGTGCTGGTTGCGCGTGGCGGATGCTACCCCACGACGCAACCCGCATGGAAAACGGTTTATCACTATTTTCGGCAATGGCGTATTGATGGAACTTGGCAACGCATCAACAAAAGGCTACAGCAGTGGGTGCGAGTGATGGAAGATCATGAGCCTACCCCCAGCGCTGCCGTTTTAGATAGTCAATCAGTGGAAACTGCCACAATGGTCAATATTGAGGTCGGCTATGATGGCGGCAAACAGGTGAAAGGGCGCAAGTGGCATCTGTTGGTCGATACCTTGGGATTAGTGGTGATGGTGGTAGTCACTGCTGCTAATGTCAATGACCGCGATGGGGCACGGTGTCTGTTGGAAAGGCTGTATCAGATACGCCAACGTTTTCCCGTCTAGTACGCATGTGGGTTGATGGCGGCTATAGCGGTGAGAAGTTTATCCCCTGGGTGATCGATACCTATCGTTGGATTCTCGAAGTCGTGTTGCGCCCGCAGACTGCCCAAGGCTTTGAGGTGCTGCCTAAGCGATGGGTGGTTGAGCGTGCTTTCGGTTGGTTTAACTGGTGCCGGCGCTTGAGTAAAGACTATGAGATCTGACGGGGTGACAACCCCGTCAAAAGCTCTACCTGTAGCAGATTTAGCCACATTGCGGTAAAAAAAGATGGGGTAATGTTTGTTAAAAAGCCCCACCTGTTGAAAATGATT
>NZ_JAMPKJ010000088.1 GCF_039962115.1 Funiculus sociatus GB2-C1
TAGGTGTCAACAATTTTTTGCCGCAGGTCAAGGGAGTAGGGTTTCATCTCTAATCAAGAAAATACTCATGCTCTATGCTTTGAGCGTACCTCACTAGACAGGAAAAGGCTATATCCGACCATTTTTAACAGAATGTTAAACGCCACAATCGTGACAAGTTGGCATATAAATCCCAGAGATTTCAAAAGCTTAACCATATCCGGCTATGATTATATGTTTACCACTACCACGATAAAGGCTTTCATCTACGCAGAGGGCAGGGTTGGGCAAGCCTTGTCCGGGTGAAAAACTAGACGCACACGCAAGAGGCGATCGCTTCCGATAAAATTTGCTTCTAACCGTCCAAAACCAGGAAGATGCAAGCTAGATCGTGTTAAGATCCATGTCAATTCTGAAAACTGTGTTGGAAAGGTAAATTTAAATATGGAAGCAGCACTGCTATTGGCAAAACTGCCTGAAGCTTACTCCTTCTTTGATCCACTGGTAGACGTTCTCCCGATCATCCCCGTGTTCTTCTTGTTGCTTGCTTTCGTTTGGCAAGCTGCTGTAGGGTTCCGTTAAACCCCAAATTCCACTTTGTAAAAATAAAGGATGCAGGGCGCAGCTCTACATCCTTTATTTTTATTTAACCGCGCGTCCCCATTTCCTTGCCAATGCCAAAAGCAGGACGCTCTGAAAGACGCTTGATATAGTCCACAACGGCTGGATATTCGCTCAAGTCCAGCTTTAGCATTATTGGGATGTAAGCCAAAATTGACCCAACCACTACATCGGCGACATTGAACTCGTCTCCCATTAAGAACGGTTGCCGCTCTAAGATGTCATTGAGCGGTTGCATCAACTTGGGCATTTCCCGTTCCCGGCTGGCTTCCACAAAAATTCCTGGCCCTAGTGTGGCATTGCTAAACATCGCCCACTGAGTAATTTTTGCTTTTTGTTCTAGGGAAGATGGCATCTTGCCGTACTTTTCGGCTAAATAAAGCAGAATTGCCCCCGACTCCCAAAGCTGAAAATCCCCATCCACAAGCGCCGGGACTTTGCCCATAGGATTAATCGCGAGATAATCTGGTTGTCGGTGAGCGCCTGCTTGCATATCCAGCATGACAAATTCATAAGGAATGCCAAGTTCTTCCAGATACCACTTGACAATTGACGCGCGACTAAAGGCTCCTCCGTAGAGTTTCAACATGATAATTAAACCTTAAAGAACTTTGTGAGTATGGGAGTGTTGTTTTACGTTGTCTTCCTTGCGAACAACGCGCTGAGCATTCAGTACCCGCTTGCGTTCTATGGAATAGTTAAAGTCAGTGCGGGTTGTTCCCACAGGGATATGAGACTGGGCTTCTGGGTGGGTTTTATAAGTGCGGGCAGATGCGATCGCGCGAAAAGCAAACTCATCACTAAACTGCGCCTCTTGTGGGAAATCAGCGGGCTGGGCGAGTGTATTATCCTCTGTGAGGACAGCGCCCATCGTGGTAGCGATCGCCATCTGGTATGAGGTGGGAATTCCTTTGAGAATCGCTTCTAGGGCGGCTGAGGGGATGGGTTCAATTACTTTTACTTCACGAACTTCGCCATCTTCCTTGTAGAAGCAAGTGGCTAAGCCAAGCAGCAGGTAGTCATCTTCGCACAGATCCGGGGCGTTGGGATAGAAAGTTGCAGTTGTCATAAAGTTGTTTTCCTTAAAGATTCAAAACACCAACACAGCTTGATCATCGCTTGCATTCTACCAGATGGGGTTAGAGGGGAAGAGGATAGGCAAGGGATATATGTGCCACAGAACCAATTCCCAGCCACATTCTCCCCAATTCCGCTATATGCCAATCGCTTAAGCTTCACATGATAAACGGTTTCTCTGGACAGATAAAAAGCGATCGCTTTGTTTGTCTGTAGAGGTTTCAGTAATGCTGTGGATTGGGGCTGTAGGTATTTAAAGGACATCCAAGCCTAACTGGATTGTCTGGGTGTCAATCGACCGCTTGCCAGACGCTTTACTTAAGTGACACAGAAGCAAGGCAGCGACTCAAAGCAAGGCGATAAAGTGATTCCAGATAAGTCCAAGATACCTTTGAAAATGATATGAACGTTCGCGCAATCCACTGTCAAGACCAAGCAAGACACCAACACAGTTATCCGATCTCATCGACTGGCGCGGCTCCAAGACGTTTACTTCGAGTCAAATCTGTATCAGTCGGACACGCGATAGAGTCAGATGGTTCGCTGCGCTCTCAGGCAAAGGAAAAAGCACAACAAGGCGATTACGAGAGCGCGATCGCTATCCTGACAACTTTAATTGAGCGCAACCCCATGAGTGCAGCCCAATACAATAACCGAGGGCTAATTTATTTTCAGAGCGGTCAAAAGGAAAAAGCGATCGCTGATTACAATACCGCTTTGGAACTAGATCCCCACCTAGACAGCGCCTACAACAATCGCGCCAACTACTACGCTTCTGTGGGACAGATGGCAGAAGCGATCGCTGACTATGAGATGACCCTGGATCTCAACCCCGGCAATGTTCGCGCTTGGATTAACCAAGGTATCACCTTTCGGGATTTGGGATTGTACGACTTGGCCCTAGAGAATTTTGACCTAGTAATGGGACTAGGACAGCTGGAAGGTAACATTTATGCAGAACGCGGTCGCACCTACGAACTGAGGGGTGACTGGAACTGCGCGATCGCTGACTACCAGAACGCTTTAGCTTTGCTTTCCCGATCTGGTGCGGCTGGACGCTTGCGCCTGGTTGTCGAAACTTGGATGATACAGTTGCTGAAACCTGCGATCGCCTGAAGAACAATTAAAAATTAAAAAATAAAAATTAAAAAAGGGCAATGCCTAATTTTTAATTTGCCATTTTCAATTCTTCTTCTTCAGTCGTGCTGCTATCCATCAAGACCACTTGACGCTGAGAGGGGTCTACACGATGGCTTTGCTCCTGCATAACGCTTTTGGCTTGCTGCGGGTCAAAATAACGCCTGAAGTTATCACTCAAGCGGTTGACACGTTTTTCTGTGCGTTTAACTTCCTCTTGAATGTCCGAGAGCTTTGCTTGCTGGGACATATGATAAGGCAACAGTTGCGCCAGCGCGGAGATCGCCGCCGATGAAAGCACTATATTTACAGTTAACTTAGCCGTGGTTTCCACGAGCGTCCCCCGGTTGGGATGGCGTCGCTGTTGTCGCTGCGTCCGGGGAACCGCCCGTTGTGGTACCGATTGCAGAGGAGGTCTTGTGGGTTCAATTGCATTCATAAGGGGCTGGGGATTGGGGGCTGGGGATTGGGGGCTGGGGATTAGGTATTGGGTATTGGGTATTGGGTATTGGGTATTGGGTATTGGGAAGAATCTTACCCAGTCCCCAGTCCCTAGTCCCTAATCCCCCTTCCAGTCCCTAGTCCCCAGCCCCTAATCGCTACTTGTACAGTTCCGTTGATAAGCGGATTGCCAGGATGCCGGGAATCAAGGCGGCAACTAAAGCAATAAAGACTTGGGTATCTGATATAGACATTGTTTACAAACTCCTTTTTCAGGTTTATAGTTCAACAATTTCGGCTAAATCATGCCTACTATAACTATCTTGTAACAAGATGCAACACACAAGCCTAAAAATTTTAACCCATATGTTTGCATAGCATCGTTGATTTCGTCTAAACTTTCCCGACAAAGGTTAAGCTTAATTAAGATAGCAATCATTTTGGCACGTTTTAGCCTTGAAATTATTGCTTTTAATTTGATATTTCCAGTTTAAACAGGCGTTAATGCTAGACCACATCCTGAACTCTCCGCTCAATGTAGGAATTGAAGCTCCCCTGGTACTGCTAGTTCTGGTGGCGTTAGAGGCGGTGCTGTCAGCAGACAATGCGATCGCCTTAGCAGCTATTGCACAAGGCTTAGAAGATAGCACTCTCCAACGTCGCGCTCTCAACTTCGGATTAGCAGTTGCCTATATCCTCCGAATCACCTTGATTCTGACAGCAACCTGGGTTGTTCAGTTCTGGCAGTTTGAGCTACTAGGTGCAATGTATCTGCTTTGGCTGGTGTTCCAATACTTTACTTCGGATGACGGGAAAGATCAGGAACATCATGGGCCGCGTTTTACTTCCCTTTGGCAGGCAATTCCGATAATAGCCTTTACTGATCTAGCTTTTTCCCTCGATAGCGTAACGACAGCGATCGCTGTTTCCAAAGATACCGCGCTTGTTATCGCCGGAGGTACGATTGGGGTGATTACGCTTCGGTTCATGGCGGGATTATTCATCCGCTGGCTAGATGAATTTGTGCATCTTGAGGATGCTGGCTACATTACAGTAGCGTTGGTGGGATTGCGACTGCTATTGAGAGCCTTTAACCTGGAGTCTTATGCACCAGACTGGTTAATGATCTCCTGTATTGCGATCATATTTACCTGGGGATTTTCCCAGCGAACTCCCACGGAAACTCAAAAATAAAAAGGAAAAAAATTATGGCTAATGGTAATTAACCATTAGCCATTAGTTATTTACTCGTACAGCCAAGATGTCAAACTTGGTTTCCAGCTAACGAGTTCTTCATCCTTAAACCAGAGGCTTATCTCCCGCTGTGCTGTCTCGATAGCATCAGAACCGTGGATGAGGTTGCGACCAATGCTAACTCCATAATCACCGCGAATCGTACCCAGTTCTGCTGTCAGCGGGTTGGTAGCACCGATAATTTTTCTTGCTGATGCTACAACTCCCTCACCTTCCCATACCGTCGCTACCACTGGACTAGAGGTGATAAACTCGACCAGACCAGCAAAAAAGGGTCTTTCCCGGTGAACGTCATAGTGCTGTTCTGCCAGTTCGCGGCTAACACTCATTAGCTTTAACCCAACCAGAGTGAAACCTTTGCTTTCAAAACGGCGGATGACCTCACCTACAAGGTTGCGCTGTACGCCATCCGGCTTAACCATGACAAATGTCCGTTCCAAGTTTATCTCCTTTGAATTTCACAAACTGATACAAAACTTAGATTAGACTAGAAGGCTTTTAAACGCAAAGGACAACCAAGGATAGCTTTTTCTTGGCGTACCTTGGCGAAAACCTTTTTCATTCCCAGTTAGAGACTGGGAATGAGGATTTTGTTAGCGAAGCGCCGCTTCGCCTCACACAATTGTGAACTTTTTTTAATTTTTACAAGACGCAGAGCTTCTTGTGTATCGTTCCCAGGCTCTAACTTGCAAGGAGATTGCTTTAGGTATGTCGTTCTAGCGCTAGTTGAACTAACTGATCGACCAATTCAGGGAAAGAAATACCACTTGCTGCCCATAGTTGGGGATACATACTGGTCGCTGTGAAGCCTGGGAACGTGTTGATTTCGTTAATTAAAATTTCGCCTGTGGCTTCGACATAGAAAAAGTCTACCCGTGCTAAACCAGCAGCATCAATGGCGGTAAAAGCTTTGAGAGCCAGGTCTTGAATTTGAGTAGCGATCGCATCTGGTAATGGTGCGGGGATCAGCAAATCTGCTTCTCCCTGAGTATACTTAGTTTCGTAGTCGTAAAAATCACTTTGAAAAGTAATTTCTCCCACGACAGAGGCTTTGGGATTGTCGTTGCCTAAAACGGCACATTCTACTTCTCGCGCCACGACACCTGCTTCTACAATCAGGCGACGGTCGTAGCTGGCGGCGTTATCCAAGGCAGTTTCTAACTCAGTGCGCGATCGCACTTTGCTAATTCCCACCGATGAGCCTAAATTTGCCGGCTTGACAAAACACGGATAGCCCAGAGTTCCTTCAATTTCTTCGCAGAGTTTCGGGAAAATACAAGGATTAGACCACACCTGCGACCGATTGACAGCAATATATTTCACCTGGGGTATTCCCGCATGGGCAAAAGCCATTTTCATAGCAATTTTGTCCATCCCGATCGCAGAACCTAAAACCCCACTTCCCACAAAGGGAACCTGCATTAATTTCAGCATTCCCTGAACCGTGCCATCTTCCCCGTTAGGGCCGTGTAGGATGGGGAACCAGACATCTATCTCATCAGCTTGGGAGGGAGATTGCCAACGGTTGAGTTGTTGCGTGTTGGCGGTTGATATTTCGCTACTGGCGATTGGAGATGGGGAATCAGGAGTTGAAGTTTCTAATTGTAGGGGTGTTCCTGATTCTAAAACTTGTTGCGCCAATTCCCCGGCTTGCCACCGTCCATCTTTGCGGATGTAGAAAGGCAGGATTTCGTACTTTCCGGTATTTTGGTCTGCGCTTAGGGCTTGCGCGATCGCTCGTGCTGATGAGAGCGAAACCTCATGTTCTCCGGAACAACCGCCAAACAGCAACCCAACCCGCAATTTTTTCATTTTTTTCTCCTTGGCACTCCTCAGAGCCGATAGCCTATCATAGCTGGACGGCTACAACGACCTCCAGCTGTTTAAAACCTAATTAGCAAGATTCATAGCACCAATCAGGAAGAATACGATCGCTAGTTGCCTTCAAGAACGCACCACCAGTTTCCAAGGATGTTGGATACTTGCAGCTTCTTCTGGCTCCAGAACAGCAATCCGCCATCCTTTACCCCAAGGCCGCGCCAAGACAACTTTATCAGGATTTGCTGCTTTGACCTTTTGCGCCGCAGTCGTCGTTAGTTCGCCGACTGCTATCTGTTCAACTGCGGAAGGTACAGTTGTGACTGGAGCCTTAACTGGTTCTGCTGCGGGGAGTGGTTGCGTGACAGCAGCTTGAAGAGTGGGTTTTGCAGCCGTGATTGGTGTCGTAGAGGTTAGAGTCTGAAGAGTGGTTTTTTTACTCTTTAGCTGAAGCGGTTCCCGTTTAGGAAGCAGGAATTGACGAGTGCTAACACCGAGTAAGTAAGTAAAGCGACAAGCCAACCAACCGGCGCTACCAGCCGCAATTGCCGACCAATACACCAATATCAGGGTGTTGTATAAGGCGTAAGCTAAGCGAGGGGGAAGATAAACCGCTTCTTGTAAGTCCCGTCGCAGGAGTGGGAGGCGGGAGTTTACTTCGAGTTTCCACAATGTAACAAATGTTTTCATCTGATTAACTTTTTTCTTTGACTATATTGCCCTTTAGCTGGAAACCGTAATCCTGGCAAATTAGTCCTAAGTCTTCAAAACAGATGCAAAACTGCTTCATGCTCTGACCCCGGACGTGGGAAATAGGCAAATGTCTTCCTCTGGTCAAGAGTAATATTTTCCGCCAGATGAAGTGTATTTATACATTTATTGTAAGAATGCCCAATGACTAAAGTCGCGGCTATACAAACGAAGCCCGACGCAACGCGAGGCTAATATTTATCTTCCCGTTGCGTGGGCTTGGCTTGTAGAACATTGAGGCTAAGGCGCTGTAGGAGTAAATTTTACTCTCTGGGTGTGATAGGCAAAGGCTAACAGCAAGCGACTGATAGCGCCTCACCTGTCAAACTAAAAGGGCGAACTTGGGTAATTTTCACTGGGACTATTTTACCTTTGAGTTCGTTAATATCACCTGTGAAAAAGGTAAGCCGATTGCCGCGAGTGCGTCCCATTACCTGAGTCGGGTCTTTGGGATTTTGGTCTTCTACCAGCACTTCTTCAATGCGTCCAAAGTAGCGCTGCGATGCTTCAGCCGCTTTTACATTAACCAAGTGATTGAGACGTTGCAAGCGATCGCTCTTGACTTCCTCACTCAGCTGATTTTCCCACAACGCGGCGGGCGTACCCGGACGCGGCGAATAAGCAGCAGTATTTAGAAGGTCAAAGCCAATATCCTCAACTAGCCGCAACGTATTCTCAAACTGTTCCTCTGTTTCCCCAGGAAAACCGACAATCGCATCAGCGGTAATCGCTGCATCCGGCATATATCGCCGAATGGTATCAATAATGCGGCGATATTTCTCCTGGGTGTAACCCCGCGACATTGCCTTGAGAATGTCGTTATCCCCGGACTGGAAGGGAATATGAAAAAGTTCGCATACCTTGGGCAACTCCGCACAAGCGCGAATCAAGCGTTCTGTGAAATAACGCGGATGGCTGGTGGCAAAACGGAGGCGTTCAATCCCCGGAACATCATGTACATAGTAAAGCAAATCTGTCAAGGTGTGCTGATGACGACCTTCGGCTGTCGCCCCAGGCAAATCCCGCCCATAAGCATCAATATTTTGACCCAGCAGGGTCACTTCCTTGTACCCCTGACGGCCTAATTCCTCCATTTCGGCGCGAATCGCCTCTGGAGTCCGAGATTGCTCAACGCCCCGGACGTTAGGAACCACGCAGTAAGTACAGCGCTCATTGCAGCCATAAATAACATTCACCCAAGCCGTCACCTTGCTGTCGCGGCGCGGTTTGGTAATGTCTTCCATAATGTGGACTTCTTCTGTAGCCACCACCTGATTCCCGTTAAAGACTTGTTGAAGCAAATCTTCAAGGCGGTTGGCGTGTTGTGGCCCCATAACTAAGTCTAGTTCTGGCACCCGCCGCAGCAATTGCTCTCCTTCCTGCTGAGCAACACAACCAGCAACTATGAGGGTCAAATCCGGTTGCTCTTGCTTACGCTTTGCCTGTCTACCCAGGTAGGAATAAACCTTTTGTTCGGCATTATCCCGAATCGTGCAGGTGTTGTAGAGGATCAGACTGGCATCGTTGGGGTCTTCTGACCACTCAAAGCCCATATTTTCCAATATGCCAGCCATGCGCTCTGAGTCGGCTTTGTTCATCTGGCAGCCGAAGGTGGTGATGTGATAGCGGCGGGGAGAAGTGGTCATGGATGGCTCAAACAAATCCGTGGAAATGGGAACTTTATATCTCTTTGTATATCTTACCTATCTAGAGAATCCAGGTTGGTCGCCCGCAGCCTATTTAAACACAAAACTTTAGCGAAGCCAATTTGTATATAGCAATCCAGCGGTTCACATACCCGGCTTATTACAAAAGTCGGGTATCTCGCCTTCACGAATCATTTAGGAATGCTATAGCTGGCAATGTCTACCCTACTTTAGCAGCATGTGCTACGAGCGAAGATATTTAATGCTCTAGCTAACTCATCGCACCCCAAAGCAAAATTCTAGAATTTTTTATTCTGATAAAAGAATACGGCAAGCCGAACTGTCAAGTGTTTATTCTACGCATTAAAAAATAATTTTTGACATTCTCTAACCCCATCAGGCGAACGATTTCAGGATTTTATCCTGATAGTGCATTCAAGAGTCCGAATCAGGGAATAGAAGCTCTGACGAGACATCTACTATGCGCCTTTACAGTTCCATCTTATTCTCAACTTTGTTAGTTACTGGCTTAGCGGTTAACTTGCATGCCGTTGAAAAACACTCTGAAAATCTGCAACAAACATCTTCGGTTCAACAACAGTTATCCGCTCACGATCCTAGCCAGGACAGCGCCCATCGCGGTAGCGGACGGAAAGGACTAGGTAGTGTCGCGATGGCTGAAAGGAGTTTTTAAACTCTTGGCTAGACATAGAAATAAGTCTCGAATAATTAGGCTCCAATGGGTCTTTATTTCTATTTTTAGAGAGCCGAAGTAGGGCGGTTGGATTTTGGATTTTAGATTTTGAAACTCTTGCCATCGGTTGTTTTAGGGAGCCATACGTCGCCAATCTTTTTTGTAATGGTATCTGAAATATAAGTTGGTTTTGTTAACAAGAAGCTTATTTAATTTAATTAAATGAGCTTCTTGTTTTATTATTTTTGTTTTTGTATATAGCGTTTCTCAGTTAGGCGGAGTATATCGTAATTCTGAGCTTCGCGCGACCTTGGTAGGGTACATGGCAATGCCATGTACCCTACAGATGTATCGAACCCAACCCTAGAATTGCTCTATAGCAGTTATGAATGATTCGTAAAGGCGAGATACCCGACTTCTGTAAGAAGTCGGGTATCTTAACCCTGGTTTAGAAATCAAATAGGATGCTATAGGTGCTTTTTTTGTTCATAAGATAGGTAATGGGACTAGGAGTTATGAATCTCAAACTAATAACTCCTAGGCTCCTAATTTAAGCGGGTTTCCAGGTACCATGAAAGCCCATAGGAACAACGCTGGGTAATGCTAAACGACAAACAGGTTGATCGTCTAAGCGATCGCTATCCATAACCCAGACTTCGCTAGTATCAGAATTGCCATCGTATACCACAGTTAACACCCAACCCTGTGCAGGATTCAAGGCATCAGTCACATAGATGGGTTCGGTGGGATAGCGATTTTCGCCCAAATCAGTTTCTGTGAGATTACCAGTTTGGTTGTCGAAACGTGCGATCGCGCCCAAAATTTCTTTACCAATATCCGCCCCTTCCCGAAATACTGATAGATAGGTATGAGGCGAAGCTTTCCCCACGTATTGCTGAGGAACCAGCGGAAATTCGCCGGGTCGATTTAACAATTCTTGCACAGAAATTGCTTTGCCCGTTTGCGGATTTAATCCTACTTGGTACAGCGTTGGTTTAGCAGGTGTGTGAGTTTCGCCACTCGCTATTTCCTTGAGATACTGATTCGTCTGAAAATCTTTATAGCGTGCAAAATCTACAATAACCATCCCATCAGCATCAACATAACCATTGCTAAAATGCCACTGATACCAAGGATCGGTTTCGCTACGGCTCACCACAGATAAGGTGTTGCGATCAACAACTAAAATCTGAGTACCGAGTTTAGGTTGCCACTCTAGCGAATCGCTATAGCTACTGATTCCCGCCAACACCGGGAGGGCTTTTAATCGCACTGGGGGAATAAAAAACACCAGATATTGCCCTGCCAAGACAAAATCATGCACTAAGGGGATACCATCAAGCTGAACTTCCCCCTTTTGCAGAATCTTGCCAGTAGAGTCGCTTTTATAGATATTCAGCTTGCCGTTCATTCCAGCGGCGATACCAAAGTTAAAAATTTCGCCTGTTTGAGGATCGCGCTTGGGGTGAGCTGAATAAGGCGCTCCCGCATCCAATGCAGCTAAATCATCTAATCCCGAAGTTTCCAAAGTTTGTAGGTCAAGGGCGTGCGGTTGCCCACCTTCCCAAAGTGCTAAGAGTTTATCAGGCAGCGCCAGGACTGAGGTATTGGCGGCGTTTTTGATGGGTTTGAGCCATTGATTCCAGATTGGCCCTGGTGCGGTCATGCCATAGTTGCCATAGAGGAATTTACCGGCTGCGGTTTCCTCTTTATATCCTTCTGTTTGCACGTAGCGATAGAGTCCGGTAGCGCCGTCACCTGTGAAATGCACTCGCAAAATTGCCCCATCGCCATCAAACCAGTGTCCCACGCGACCCGAAGGTTGGCGTTCTAAGCGTCCAGGGCCATTGCGATACAGCGTACCCCGCAACCCTTCCGGTATTTTGCCCGAAAGCAGTGGTAAAGGGGTGAGGGGAAATTCTTTTGCTGGCGGGATGAGGGCTTTCGCCCAAGCTTTCTGTGTTGATGGTTTAGTGGCAGTTGTCATTGTTGAGCGATATTAAGCACGTTCTCTCTTTATTTTGAACAATTTTGTGGGAGTGCTGCTATCTGTAGAAAATGCGATCGCTAATAAACTTTCTTGTAGGGTAGGCGGGACACCTGCCAAAACTTTTTTATTGACAATTTGCCATTTGTGTGAACTGTAAAAATGAAGACGCTGGCACTCTCGCTAAGTAGCAAAGCTCTAAAATTAGTTGGATTATTGTTGCAATTTCGTTACAATGCGTCTTCTGGAGATGCGATCGCGGTTTCCTATTATTAGAGGGAAATTGCGATCGCGATCGCAAAAAAAAATAGGTTTTATGAAAAAACTGATTAAAGGTCTGCGCCAGTTCCAAAGCGGCTATTTCAGCACGCACCATGAGTTGTTTGAGCAACTCGCTCACGGTCAGAAACCGAGAGCGCTATTTATCACCTGCTCAGATTCGCGTATCGACCCAAATTTGATTACTCAAGCTGGTGTCGGCGAACTATTTATTATTCGCAATGCTGGTAACATGATTCCGCCCTTTGGCGCAACCAATGGCGGCGAAGGCGCAGCGGTTGAATACGCCGTTCATGCTTTAGGTATCGAGCAAATTGTTGTCTGCGGTCATTCCCACTGCGGCGCAATGAAGGGACTGTTAAAATTGGACAAATTAGCTGAAGAAATGCCGCTAGTTTACGAATGGTTAAAGCACGCAGAAGCAACTCGGCGGCTGGTTAAAGATAACTACACAAACCTCGATGGGGAAGAACTTCTGGACGCCACCATTGCTGAGAACGTGCTAACCCAAATCGAAAATCTGCGGACTTATCCAGTAATTCGCTCCAAACTTCACCGAAAACAGCTATCTCTCCACGCTTGGGTCTATCAGATTGAAACAGGGCAGGTTTTGGAGTACGATCCTGTTCTTCACGAGTTCGCGGCACCCTACAGTGAACTTCCCTCGTATGATGATCAGCCTGTAGTATCTAATACTGAACGAATTCCATCCATGCGCTTATCTTCTGCGCAAGCAGAAAGAATTTACAGAGGTTCTGCCGCGCGATGAAGGTGGGGGTTATAAACCTTTTATCTGCTGGTATCTGCAATTTCAATTATTAGGAACCAGCAGCATTCTTTCCTCTATTTCTTCCCATGTTTTGGGTGACACTCGCACCGCTGCTTGTTTGCACTGAATTATGAGGTAATTGGCATAGAAATAATTGTCGAGCGCCTTGATTTCTTCCTCAGTTAAATTGACCATTTCTAAGTTGAGATTGAAAGCATTGAGCAAGGTTTGAAAGAGACGATACGCAAATTCCCCACGCACTTCCAAGGGTTGTTTATCGTCAGGAATTTTAGCTTTTAGTGCTTCCAGTCGGGCAACTAGCACAGCAAAATTTATATTGTTGAAGATTTTTAGTTTGTCAAGTTCACGGGCATTGTCAATAGCTTCGGCGATGGCGTCGGCGTCGGGGATGGCGATGGCGATGGCGATATCGGCGATGGCGATGGCGTAGGGATTGGCGTAGGCGTAGGCGATGGAGATGGCGTTGGGGTTGGCGATAGCGTTGGGGCTGGGGTTGGCGATGGCATTGGCATTGGCATTGGCGTAGGCGTAGGCGATGGCGTAGGCGTTGGCGATCGCCCTTTTACCTACAGGTTTAATATCGCTTTCCGAACCAGAGGTTGCCTGTTCCGCCCAGTGTAATAAAGCTTTTAGTTTAGGAGTATTGATGTACTTTTGCACCTCTTTTTCCATCCGCAACAATAAGTCATCGGCTCCACCACGCATCAACCCAGCTACGAGCAAAAATACCTCTTTCCAGCGTTTATCTGTGAGGTGTTCGGTAACTAATTTCTCGATTTGCCGATGATCGTCAATGTATTGGGCAGTTAAATATTCCTGTAGTGTCAGATGGGAGAACGAAAATATATCTTCCGCTCGTTCTACCAAGATACCTTGTTGGATGGCAATAGCATTCAGAACCGCCTCCCCGTCTAGATGCTGAGGCGCATTTAAGTTACTAGCCAAAAAGGTTTTGATTTGCTCAACAACCTCTCGCTGCGAGAAAAATAATCGATCTGCCTCAAAACCTTTGTAGGCAATCTCAGATAGAAGTATCTCTTCTAACTCTGTATGCAGTCCTTGATAAATTTCATCTCGCAGAATTCGCTTTTCTGACGCCCATTCCTCAAGCAATATTCGCAGTGCTTTCCGGTAGAGAACGCTGCGATTATCTGGAAAGCTTTGAGAACGGTCATATACCAGGCAGAGAAATGTCAACAATAAGGGAGTCTGAGCTAACTCTTTAGCTGCTTTATGTTCTGGTTTTTGCAATATTTCCCAGCATTTCTTAGCAGTTTTCGCCTGTTTATCTGCTTCTGACTGGAACCAGTTACCTATAAACTGCTCAATTTGAGTATCGTCAAAATCAGCCATTGCCACATCGCTAAACCGACGAAAAACACTGCGATAAGCAGCGGTGCGACAGGAGGCGATGAAACGATTTTTATCATATTGGTCAACAAAATTCTGAATTTGACCAATAGCCTCATTTAAGTTCTTGGTCGGTACTTCATCTAAACCATCCAGCAAAATTAGCAACTTGCCTTGCTCTAATAATTTCTTAGTAGATTTTTCAGGTGAAGGAAAACCACAAGTACGAAATTCATCACTGATGACTTTCTCAATATTGATATCACCTGTGTTAAATATTTTGAGTTCGATGAAAACCGGGATACAGGAGTGCTTAAATTTTCCCTTGTTGCCCTTCAGTGCTTCCAGTCCCATCCGCCGTAAAAATGTGGATTTTCCCGCTCCTGGCCCACCCAGTACCATGAGATATTGCTTTTCGTTAGCAACTTTCAGCCCTTCTTGCTTACGGGTATCTTTAGAGTGATAACTGCGTCTTTGAGCTTGGCGGTAAGCTTCTTCTAGGCTGTCAATTGATTCAAATCGACAAATATCTTGCTCATCTAAAAACTGAACGCCAGTATAGACTGACTCTAAGGCTACAGGTTCCCGCATTCCCAACACTTTCAGGATGCCGTGACGCTCAGTATAGTTCTTGACATATTGCCGTGATGCGTTAAAAATTAGCTGCTTTTTTCCCTCATCTAGGCTTCCGCCTATCAAACTGAGAAATTTACCCCCACCTTCCCAAACTGTTTTAATCACAACGCCAGCTAGACCTTTGATTGCTGCATCTGCAACTGCGGGTTCAAATCCTGTCATAAGGGTAGGGATGAGTTAGTTTTAGTTATTTCTACAACTTAGTCGCTGCTTTTTCCAGACGGCTATCCTAATGCAATACGTTTTGATGCCACACATTTGCTCCCCTCTAACGCTCCTTCAAAAGGGCGGAACTGGAAACGCTTGTGATGGAAGGTGGAATCAATCAAGTAGAACTGAATAGCCTTCTTTTGCAAGCTACCGTGTACACACAAGTCGGCAGACTCCCCAAACCCCTCTCCGATGCGGAGAGGGGCTTTGAAGATGGCTCCCCTTCCCTGGTAGGGAAGGAGCTGGGGGTTAGGTCTGGAGCGGTTTGAAAAGCCTTTCCTAAGAGGGGGTGGGACGAGCAAAAAGCTACCGACAAAACTATAGCGTTTCTCAGTTGGGTGAAATATATGGCGGTTATCAGGTTTCCGCCATACCTGCTTGGGTTCGGGCATGGCAATGCCATGCCCCTACAGATGTATCGCAATTTTCGATATTTTCTTCGATTCTATGAAAGCACCCTGCTCTAAATCTCTCTTGGAAAGAGGACTTTGAGGCTGTTTCAACCCTTTTAAAGGTGGATTTAGGGGGAACGCTGAGTGAGGAATATTACAGATAATACCTTTTCAAACATCCTCTAAGTAGCTCCTGAAAATCGGGTTTTATGACCCTCCAAAAGATTAATGTGTACTTTTGTAACGGTCTGCGTAATTTCCCGGAGCTGGCCCTGATAAGTCATCAGAAGTCGGCAAATTTTATCTCGGCAATATAACCCAAATTTTATAGGGAAACGCCAAGAGTATTCTTGTGGACTTCAAGATGAAACACTCCAATTTATGTCAAGAAAAGCTGCTGAAAGATGTGAGGAGTAATTCCACACTTTCTGTAAGCAAAATCATGATTTCTTTTAAAAATGAGGTGAACATAGATGGCTGTTATTTCTGGCGCACCTGGTAACAACAACGATCTTCTTATTGGTACTAATGAGAGCGATCAAATTTTTGGGCTGGATGGCAATGATGGCATATTTGGCCTTAATGGAGATGACTTTGTATTTGGTGGTACTGGGGTTGACATTATTATTGGTGGCGGTGGTAACGACTTCCTGTTTGGAGAGGACGGCAACGACGTAATTTTTGGGGACTCTCAAGTTTTTGGTGTAGGTGGAAATGACTTCATCAATGGTGGTAATGGGTTCGATGTTCTATTTGGTGAAGGTGGAAATGACTCCCTTTTTGGGGAGAACGGGGATGACACTCTCAATGGTGGAGATGGCGATGACAACCTGAATGGTGGCGAGGGGGCTGATAATCTAACTGGGGGTGCTGGCAATGACATCCTCGACGGTAGTTTTGGTGATGACTTCCTCAACGGTGAAGCTGGGAATGACCGATTATTTGGTGGCGATGGATTTGATGTTCTATTTGCTGGTGAGGGGGATGACCAACTATCGGGGGATCTGGGGGATGACCGACTATTTGGTGAGGCTGGCAATGACATTCTGTTTGGTAACGATGGGGACGATATCATTAATGGCGGGGACGGCGACGATATAGCCTTTGGGGGCATCGGGAATGATCGCTTCTTTGCTGACGCCGGAAATGACCAAATCTTCGGTAACGACGGTAACGACCTAGCTGATGGGGGAGCTGGGATCGATTTCCTCAATGGTGGGAATGGTGACGATATACTCTTCGGTAGCTTAGACAATGACACCCTCATCGGTGAAGCGGGAGCAGACCTACTTGTTGGTGGAGTTGGTAGCGACTCCCTCTCTGGTGGCGCTGGGAATGATACGCTGATTGGCGTTGACCCGTTTGTTCAACAATTTGGATTTGGCGGAAACGGAAGCGCGATCGCTCCCTTCGAGATTGATACTTTAACTGGCGGTGAAGGTAGCGATACTTTCGTTCTCGGCGACAACGGAACGGTATTAGGGAACTCACGGGGAGGCTCTGAAGTTTACTACGTTGGTGGCGGCAATAGTGACTACGCCCTGATTACTGACTTCAATCTCAATGAAGATGTTATACAACTCCCTGAAAATCCCGACACTCCTCTTACTATTGCTGAAGCCGGGGACGCAGGACAGGTTCTTACTGAGGCTCAGGTTATTGCACCGGGATCGGGAACGTTAGACTCTATTACTGGGACAATATCCAGTGGTAACGATGTTGACGTATTCCAAATCACTCTGAGTGGCGAGGAAGATTTTTTTGCCACAACAGTCGGCGGTGCTAATTTTGACACGCAGTTGTTCCTCTTCGACGAGGATGGCATCTTAGTTGCTCAAAATGACGACTCTAGCGGCACCTTTCAATCCACGCTTCCTGCTTCAACACTAGAATCCGGTACATACTTTCTAGCAATCTCCAGCTTCAATAACGATCCAGTGGGAACTCCACCTACTTTCCCCGGTAGCGGTTTCGGTACTGGCAGCTACACGATAGATTTAGCTGGCGTTCAAGCTGCTACTTTTAGCTTAGGTGCATCTCCTGAGGGTCTTCCGTCGGGGACATCCATATCTTTTGGCAACGACCTAGTTGCTATTGTTCAAGGGGTTTCGCCTTTAGACCTGAATCTGAATAGTAGTAACTTCAATTTCGTTTAGAAGTTCCAGGGCGTTGCACATTTAATAGCCTTCTTGCAAAAGGTGAAAACTACAAAAATCAGTTTCTTCGTAAACAGGGGAAGTAATAATGATTTGTGCTTCTGCTGTTAACGAGGAAAGTTAGAAAAGGGTTATTCAGGTACTTTTGCAAGAAGTCTAATAGTTTAATTTTATAGGTTGGACTTTTGCCCAACCTATAAAATTTTAATAAATATTAAATAAATATTTTCTACTTAGGTTAAGCCGAAGGGCTGTTTAAGCTTAAGGTATTTTATGTATATGGGAATTCTATTTCATTTGTAAATTGTAGGGCAGGCATCCTGTCTGTGGCACGCTACAAACGAAAAAATAATTCATAAATTCTTTAGGAATGCTATAGCTACTTACGCCGAAGCGGTAGCGCATCAGCGCATCGCATACAACTTCAGCACGAAATGCCGCAGATGGCTTCGCGGCGACAGGCGAAACCAGATAGCGATCGCAGGTTGCATCAATACCACCGGAGTTTCATCTTGTTGTACTGTTCGCGCTAACTTGTCGATGGCATAACGAAACCAGCATACAGTTAATCGGCTACTAGGTTCTGCGGCTTGTAGCCAAGCTTTTTCGTAGCGCAGCAAATCCACAACCCAAGGCGGATTGATGCTTTCTCGCTGAGTAACTTCGATGAAAGTGGAGAATGCGATCGCATCCTCCAGATGTTTTTTGATTCCCGTGGGTATATAAGTCTCAGCGTATCGCCAAAATAACTCAGCAAAGCCTTTCCCCAAAACGGAGTAAGTCAAAGGTAGCAGTTCGCGCACTTCTCCCAACCGCTTGCGTTTCAGCGAACTGGCGAAAAGGTTAACCTGTTGTGCAGATAATTTAGCCAGCTGCTGTGCTTCATCAGAATTAAGTCCCAACTCTTCACCGACTGCTTGCGGATTGGCAAAAAAACGCGATCGCAACACACTATTAGTGTAAAGCTGGGCTAAAATTTGCTGTGTTTGAGCTAATCCCATCGTCTATAACGCTTTCCAATTTTACGCGCCTCTTCCAATTCAGCGGAAAGTTCAGCAAAAGGCGGTAAGTTTTCATCCCGTTCTAGCACAATCCCTTTAACTGGAACTTTAGCGACAACTTTATCCATCAGTTGCCAAACTTCCTTCGGTGTCGAGTGCGAATGGCTATCAATTAACACGCCATTATGCCAATGTCCGCCCACAAAATGCAGTTGGACAATTCTTTCTAAAGGTAATTGCGATAAGAAATCACCAACATCATAATTATGATTTACAGCATTGATATGCAAATTCGTAATATCCAGCAACAACCCACAATCAGAACGTTCTACTACTTCGGTTAAAAACTGGGCTTCCGTCATCTCTGCGCCGGGAAGTGTCACCATATAGGTGATATTCTCTAAAATTAATGGCACGTCAACATAGCGACGCACTTGCTCAATGTTGCGGCAAAGAACTTCTACCGCTTCGTGTGTATAGGGTAGCGGTGATAAATGTCCGATATCTACTCCACCCGCTTTTGTAAAACAGATGTGTTCGCTCCACCAAGGCGGATTGAGTTGTTTAATTAGTGTTGCCAGTTTCCGTAAGTAATCGGTATCTAAACCTTCTGCACTACCTAGCGACAGATTAATCGCGTGGGGAATAAGCGGAAAGTGATCCGCCAATAGTTCTAATTCTTGCTGTTTTTGGGGTGGCGCATCCAGATAGTGTTCGGCAACAATTTCTAGAAAGTCAACTTGTTGTTGATGCAGAAACAAGTCGCTACGGAAAGGTTCTCGGAAACCTAAGCCGATGCCTAGAGTGGGTAGATGGGACATAGAATAACCACGGAGAGACAGAGAACGCAGAGAAAAGGCTGTAGAGAGTCTACTGGTTTCCAGGCTCAACTTGGAAACGAGATAAAACTGGGTAGATGAGACATAAGATTAATAAACCGCAAAGACGCAAAGGACGCGAAGACAAGCCAAAGAGAAGCTTCCGATGGCTTCTTCCTCACCCGCCGCATCCACCACAGCCACCACCACAGCCACCACCGCAGCCAGCACCACAGCCGCCGCTATCTCCACCACAACCACCCCCACCACTAGCTGCTGACAGATGGAACATTTTCTCAAATTCAGCATAGGGGGTTGCTGCTAGCATCCCTACACCGAAGATGGCTACAGGCAGTAACAGGCCAAAGTCTGCCCCACTAGGGCGGAGGATGGAAGCTTGCCACTTCAGGTTCTCAAATGTTTGCTGTAGTCGCTTGAGATAACCTTGTCCTCGCTGACTCAAGCGGAGTGGTTTGCAGACAACGGCCAGGGTAATGAGCGAAACAATGCCCAGAACGATGAGAAACACAACATTGCTATATCCCTTTGCTAGAGCTACTACGAGCTTGTAGCTGCCTAAACCCAGGATAATTAGCACTCCTTTCCAACTAACGCGCTGTGCTATCTGTTTTGTTTCATCCGGACACAGCAGTTTCTCATTTTGTAGCCGCTGTTCGTAAACTGTACAGTGCTGCTTCACTGTGGCAGGTAGCGATGATTGGAAGATTTCCTGGGCTTTGTGAGAAGAAACGAACCAGCGAAACACATCGCGCTCTATTACAGGCAGAATTAAAGGATCTGGATGATTGCGTGCTTTTTCTAAGCGATCGCCTGCAACCTGCAAGTAACCGCGCCCTGTTAAATTTAAAAGAGCTAATCTTGTAACTTCATTTTCTCCACCCCGCATATAGGCAATTTCGTAGGGGTCGGGGTCGGCAGGAACTAAGGGCAAAGGTAAGTTTGCGGTCTGGTCGGAACTATGAATGCTCAACCCGCAAATTACTATCGTCACTCCGCTAACAAAGGCATAAAATAGCAGAAAGTACGGGCCATACATATCTGCAATTGGGTTGGCTAATGGGTTCCAGATTGTCACAACCACTAACAAAGCCAAGATACTAATTAGTAGCTTATCCATTATTAACGATCCTTCTTGCATTTGGATAGTTATTTCCGCGCATTCCTACAGTGTTAGGTTGCGCTTTTACGGAAAATCTAAGCAAGTTAAATTTGTAAATTTTAGTGAAGCGGTATAGATAATTTGTTAGGACTTCCTCAGCCGAATCTACAATTCTCTATGAGGCTAATTTTGTAAATTTTTTCTGAGGGGGCGACATGAAAGCTAAAACGTTGATACAATGAGCTTCATAGCCCTCATCCCTCGTAAATAATGCTCTAATTTATTGCGATTTAATCTCATTAAATCTTCAACGAT
>NZ_JAMPKJ010000089.1 GCF_039962115.1 Funiculus sociatus GB2-C1
GATGCCGTTAAGTCTGTAGTTGGTGCATCTTCTCCATAGCCGAATTGCCCAGTACGGCTACACTTGAAGCTATTTATTTGGTTACTGGGTCATCCAAATGAGCGAACGGTGAGAATTATCGCCGCGGCTGGTGCTGCTGCTGTTCCTGCTGGTGTTGCCGCTATGAGTGGTGCTGGAATTATGTCAGGTCTAGCTACAGTAGGCGGAGTAGTTGGCGGCGGTGCTTTGGCTGGTGTCGGTGTGATTGGTGCTGCTCCGGCTGTTGCTGCAAAATTGGCGATGGATCAAGTATTGAAGGAGGACAAGGAGCTTTATTCTGACGAAGAAAATCAAGCTCGTGCAATTGGCAAAGCAGCAACAACCGTCGGTGCTGTTGCTGGTACTGCGGGAGCTGTTGGAGCAGTTGCCGCTGCTGGAAGTGTTGCGGGTGTGAGTGCAGCTGGAATCACTTCTGGCTTAGCTGCAATCGGCGGTGTAGTTGGAGGTGGCATGGCTGCTGGTGTGGTTATTACGGCAGCAGCGCCAGTAGCAGCAGCGGCGGCTCTTGGTTACGGTATTTACATACTATTTCAGCCAAAGAAAAAATATCGGTAATAGTGGCAGTATAGGTTATTCCTACCCAGATCATTAGGTAGCGAATCAATCATGCGATCGGGTCGTGCATTGACCTATTTTTTCGGTTTATGCTAGGCGCGATCTCTACAATACTTCATACTAGATAATATCATTGAAGGATAAGAGAATGGCTCCCGAAAACTTAGATATTTTATTAAAAATATTGCCAATAGTTGTTATTGGTGGTGGAGGATACATTGCTTATCAGCAGTACGAGACAAACTAACAAAAATTGATAATAGATTTGTATGATAAAGGCATCGAAATATATAACTATGTAATGGGATTGATTTTAATTGCTGCCAAAGGTGGGAACCGTTCAGATATAAAAGCTAAGTTTGATCAATTTGATGAACACACACATGAAGCCGATTTTCTATTAACTCGGAAACTCTAGTTTAGAATATTTTATTCAGCGCGATCGCGTTCGTACTAGCGCTGGTACGAACGCGATCGCTTAACCTCAAATTATCGATTTTCATCCGATTGGAAAGGATTTTCACCCACCCCTAGCTGCTTTTTCGTGGCTTCCAACTGTTGCCAAAGCGTCTCGATGTTTTGAAAAGCCTGTTCAATGGAAATTTTTCCATTGGTTGCCAAACCACTAATCAAACTTACCCGCTGAGCAAATTCCTGTAAGTTAGCATTAAATACTAAATTTTCTGGTTTGACATCACCGTAGTAGCGAGGTTGAGGATATAAAAAATTAGAAGTAGTTAACATTATGACTCCCGGTTTATTAGATTCTGTATGTTTCCTACTACTATCACTCAGAAATCCTATCGGGACAAGTGATGACTAATTAAAAAAAATGTGACAAGTCTCAGCATATTGAGTGCTGACAATCAGCTAGTAAATGTGATATTTAACAACTGAGTGAGTGACAGCAGTCACAATAAAATTATCTTGCAGAAGGTTGAAAATTAGCGATCGCTGCCGCTATCCCTGAGAAAGCGATCGCCTAAAATAAAGTCAGGCAATAGTTTTTGAGGAAGTATAAAATATGTCTTTGCAAGAATTAAAAAATCAAGCATACAAGTTATCGGTAAGCGATCGCTTAGATTTGGTGAATGCGATCGTCGAGTCGCTTAGGCGCGAACTCAGACCCCAACCCGATCGGAAAGCTGCAATAGATCAGATGCGGGGACTAGCGAAAACTGATGCGCCAGCCCCAACTGATGCTGAAGTTGAAGCAATGTTAGAAGAACGCCTAGTGGAGAAATACCTGAAATGATGGTATTAATAGATACCAACGTTATTCTGGATTTTTTGCTAGAGCGCGAACCTTTTAGGGAGGATGCTGAAGCTTTATTTCAGGCTATTTACTCTGGGCAGATTGAGGGGTGTGTTACAGCAACCACCGTAACTGATATCTTCTACATTGTCAGAAGACAGACGCGGAGTATTGAACGCGCAAGAGTTGCTGTCTCAACAACACTAACAGCTATGGAAATTTGTAGTGTTAATAGCGACATCCTTGCAGCTGCATTTGCCTCAAACTTGAGAGATTTTGAAGATGCGGTACAGTTAGCTTGCGCGATCGCTAACAATCTTGATGGAATTATCACCCGCGATACGGAAGGTTTCGCGGGTGCTATTTTGCCTATTTTGTCAGTTGGTGAATTATTAGAGCGACTGTCTTAAACTAAACAAGCGATCGCACAAATTTATCTAACCTATCCATCCCCTTTTCAATCGAAGTCATATCTGTTGCATAAGATAGCCGGACGTGATCATCTGCACCAAAAGCAATCGCAGGAATCGCCGCAACTTTCTGATTTTCTAACAGTTTGTCGCAGAATTCTAGAGAATTTAAACCAGATTTGCTGATGTTGACGAACAGATAAAAAGCGCCGTCTGGTTTGGCACAGGATAAACCGGGAATAGCGTTAAGTGTTTGCAACATTACCTGCCGACGTTCGGCAAAGGCGAGGCGCATTTGTTCCACACAATCTTGAGAACCTTCTAAAGCTGCGATCGCGCCGAACTGTGCAAAAGTACACACATTCGAGGTACTGTGACCTTGAATGGTGGACACAGCTTTAACTAACTCAACTGGTGCTGCTAAATAACCAATTCGCCAACCCGTCATTGAGTAACCTTTAGCAAAACCACTGCTGATAATTGTCCTGTCAAAGACTTCGGGACTGACTGCACCGATACTCAAGTGCTGCGCGTCGTCGTAGATAATCTTTTCGTAAATCTCATCAGAGACAACGAGAATATCTTTTTCCACCACCACTTCTCCTAAAGCTTTAATCTCAGCTGGCGTATAAACAACACCAGTGGGATTACAAGGCGAATTGAGGACAAAAAGCTTGGTTCTTGGTGTGATAGATGAGCGAAGTTGCTCTGGCGTAATTTTATATCCAGTTGAAGCGTCTGTCGGCACAATTATCGGGGTGCCACCTGCCAAAATCACCATTTCCGGATACGAGAGCCAGTAGGGAGATGGGATAATCACCTCATCCCCACTATTTAGCAGCGCCATCATCAGGTTATACAAGGAATGCTTGCCGCCGTTGGTGACAATAACGTTTTCAGCTGCGAAACCCAGGTTATTGTCCTTTTGTAGCTTGCGGGCGATCGCTTCCCTTAATTTTGGTTCTCCAGCAGCTGGCCCGTATTTGGTTTTACCCTCGTCCAAAGCTTTTTTGGCAGCAGCTTTGATATGTTCTGGGGTGTCAAAATCTGGTTCCCCAGCGCTGAAACTACAAACATCTATCCCCTCTGCCTTCATCGCCTTGGCTTTGGCTGCGATCGCCAACGTTATAGAAGGCGTTACCTGACCAACTCGTGCTGCCAGCTTCATGCTTACCCCACTTTCCAGACTAACTTAGCGATACGTTGCTTTTGGGCAATACGCAAGAAAGCGATCGCTACCCCAGCAACTCTATAGTCTTTCAGAGTATCTCTCAATCAGGCTTCAGATTGGCATTTTTTTTACTTTTTAATTTTAAAAATGAGATATATGACATTTTTTATAGCTATATAAAAATCCAATACGTGCCGAATCATAAATTTTACTTTTCTTTTGCCTCCACGGGTAAGGGGTGATACTCTGGCTTTTTGCCTTATAGCCGCATTTGGTAATCTTTTTCTGGAGTAGTAGGGGGCTACCCCCCTGCTACCCAAGAAGCCGAGCAGAAGCGCCTATGGCTTTATCAAGCGATAGTTACATCAGGTGAGAGATAGACATCCTGAATGGCGTTAAATAACTTCACCCCTTCCTCAAAAGGACGCTGGAAAGTTTTGCGACCGGAGATTAAACCACAACCACCAGCTCGTTTGTTAATTACGGCGGTGCGGACGGCTTCGGCAAAGTCATTTTTACCAGATGCACCACCAGAGTTAATCAACCCAGCGCGACCGCAGTAGCAATTTAGTACCTGGTAGCGGGTGAGGTCAATTGGGTGATCGGTCAACAGGTCGGTGTATACTCGGTCGTTAGTTTTGCCGTAACTTTCACCAGTAGCTTTAGCAACAGCAGCATATCCGTGATTGTATTCGGGAAGCTTTTGTTTGATGATGTCGGCTTTAATTGTCACGCCCAGATGGTTTGCTTGAGCTGTGAGGTCGCCTGCTAAGTGATAGTCTTTGTCTTGTTTGAAAGCATTGTTGCGGAGATAGCACCAAAGGATAGTTGCCATACCCAATTCGTGGGCGCGTTCAAAGGCTTCGCTGACTTCTTGAATTTGGCGAGTTGATTGTTCTGAACCAAAGTAAATAGTTGCCCCAACAGCGACCGCCCCTAAATTCCAAGCTTGTTCGACAGAGGCGAACATTATCTGGTCGAATTGATTGGGGAAAGTCAGCAATTCATTATGATTTAATTTCAAAATGAAGGGGATTTTGTGGGCATATTTGCGAGAAACCATGCCCAAAACGCCAAGGGTCGTAGCAACAGCATTACAACCAGATTCGATCGCCAGTTTAATAATATTTTCGGGATCGAAATAGATCGGGTTTGGTGCAAATGATGCCCCTGCGGAGTGTTCAATTCCTTGGTCTACTGGGAGAATGGAGAGATATCCGGTATTAGCTAAACGTCCGGCAGAATACAGTTGCTGAAGACTACGCAATACTTGGGGGTTGCGATCGCTAGCTGCAAAAATCCGGTCTACAAAGTCCGGCCCCGGCAGGTGCAGCATATCTTGGGAAACTTTTGCCTTAAAACTGAGAAGGTCTTCTGCTTCTTTTCCTAGTACAGACTCTAGGGAATTAGGTACAGATAGTGTAGCGGTCATAGCAGTTTTCCTCAAAAATTTGTTTTGCTGGGCGGTGCATACCTACCTACCTATTAAGCAAGTCAAAAGTCAAAAGAATGAAACTCTGTTTTGGTAGGAATTTTGACTAATAACCATCTGCAAGTTAAATGTCGAATAGCTTACAAATTAGGGTAACACTTCAAGCTTCTAATTGCTCTTGTGACGGAAATCCGTGCTGTTCTCTACCCGGAGGGCCGTCGTATTTTTTTGACGTTTTGTAGAGTTCAAAGCGTCCATCAGCAGCATAGCTAGCATAACGCGATCGCATAGCTTGCATTTCCGGTTCTGTCATCGGCTTGAAACTCCGCGCAATATTCAAGTTCTGGCGCAGCACTTGTAGAGAGTCAATACCGCTGACGGTAGTTGCAACAGGAAGGCTCATTGCATAGCGTAGCGCTTCTTGCACGCTGATAACGCCTGCTTTAACTGGTTCGCCACTACCACCCAAACTTTTCATTCCAATTGCAGCAATACCGCGTTTATTGAGTTCGGGTAGCACTTGCTTCTCAAAGCTGCGAAAAGAGGAGTCAAAACAATTCAGTGGTAGTTGAACGGCATCGAACGGATAATTATAAGAAAGCATTTTCAGATGAATTGCCGGATCTTTGTGACCTGTGAAACCGACAAAACGAACTTTTCCCTGACGCTTGGCTTCGTCTAAAGCCTCGATAACTCCACCTTTGGCGAAATGTCTTTCCGGGTCGTTGTCATAAACAACTTCGTGAACTTGCCACAAGTCGATATAATCTGTCTTGAGTCGCCGCAAAGATTGCTCAAGTTGTTGCATAGCGACTTTGCGATCGCGTCCGTGCGTGCAAACTTTTGTCATCAGAAATGCTTTGTCTCGCCTACCTTGCAGCGCCTTACCCATCCGTTCTTCACTCACGCCTTCGTTATACTCCCAGGCGTTGTCTAGAAAGGTCACGCCAGCATCGAGTGCTTCTTGAATAATGCGGATGGCTTCTTGTTCGTCTTTGGGAACGCCGATGTGAAAGCCGCCTAGCGCCACCGCCGAAACTTCCACACCTGTGCGTCCGAGTTTGCGGCGGGGAATTTCCCCAGCTTGGAGTGAAATTGTCTGATCGGGTTCGGCAGCATTGACTTGTGCATCTGGGTGTAGCAAGATCCGATCTGCGATCGCTACTCCTGCGCCGAGAACTCCGAGGCGTTGCAGAAACTGTCTGCGTTTCCAGCTTTGTGCCTCTCGGTGGCGATTTTCCCCTGATTGATCGTCACGTCGATCTGCCATTGAGTTATCCTGCTTAAGTTCACCCAGTTTTGCTTCAGTGTTAGTTTTTTTCTTACTTTAATTTCACCTATCTTTAGACAGGTTATTTTATTTTTCTAAGGGCGAAATCGCCCCTACACGCAAATATGGTTTTCCTATGCACCGCCGCCTTTGTCACTGTGGCAACTGTTAATCTTGAGAAATTAGTAAGTTTTTATACAAATTTACTGGATAAACAGCCGCATCCATACATCCCAAATGTTTATGCAGAGTTTCAGTTTCCTGGCTTACGTTTGGGTATTTTTAAACCAAAACTCACCCACTCCGAAGAATTTGTATCGGTAAAAAGTGGAATGAGTTTGTGTTTAGAAGTAACTGACTTGGAAAGTGCGATCGCTCACATTACTGCTCTGGGTTTCCCGCCACCAGGCGATATTTTATCTGCATCACACGGTAGAGAAATCTACGCTTACGATCCAGATGGCAATCGCTTGATTTTGCACCAATCCCACTAATAGATTATAGGTGCTGAGTTAAGTCAGCAAAGCAGTAAAAACTCACAATTAACATTAGCACTGCCATCACCTGAGAAACTCGCGGATGATGAGATGGTGTGAGTGCTTCTCTTACTAAAATTGATCCTGC
Source organism: Funiculus sociatus GB2-C1 (assembly GCF_039962115.1). NCBI lineage: Bacteria > Bacillati > Cyanobacteriota > Cyanophyceae > Coleofasciculales > Coleofasciculaceae > Funiculus > Funiculus sociatus. The sequence continues at coordinate 6,757 of NZ_JAMPKJ010000089.1, forward strand.
CGCTCCCACCATATAGCTCAAACCCAGTACCAAGTAAGGCCACTGCTGATTTATCTCCCAAGCCATTATTAAAACAGTGGCAACTGTTAACATGATTAGCTCAATAAATCGCGGAGGACTGTACTGGCTAGAAAAAACTAAAGCTCGCCACCAAGATTGCCAAATTCTCATATTTTAATTATTACTTATTAGTTATTGGTCAGGGGTAATGGCAATTAGCAATTAGTCATTACGATAGTCCAAAGTTTTAACGTTTGCTATCTACTCATAGGCGCATCTGGCGGTTGGTTATTAGGTAATATTTGCTGGTTGTGCTGCTGCAAGTAGAATAAGGCTTCTTGAGTCTCCACTTGGGGAAACTCTTCATAGAAGCGACTGACACTGAGGAAAGGTTCGGGCGTTTCTAGGATAATAGCGCGATCGCACCATTGCAGCAGCCACTCGCTCAAACCCTGTGGTGCTACTGGCGAACAAACCCAAATTTCGGCAGGATTTTGGGCTTTCACGGCAGAGGCGGCAGCTGCTATTGTCATGCCAGTGGCAATACCATCATCAACCAAAATAGCGATCGCACCCTGAGCGCTAACAGGCAAGCGACTGGAAGAAAGCTTACTCTGTAGGGCAATAGCTTTATCTTGGGCTTGCCGCAACGCCGCTTCCAGCTCACTCTGCTGGTTTCTGCGAAATCGCTTTGGCTGACACCATAGCACGTGTCCATCTGACGTGACAGCACCGATGGCAAGTTCCGGGTTTTCTGGAAAAGTAATTTTTTTGGCGACAAGAATATCCACAGGACAACCCAGACTGCGTGCCACTGGTACAGCCACAGGGATACCGCCGCGAGGCAGCGCGTAAATAATAGGTTGGCTATTAACTCCCCGCGTCTTGAGCTGGGTAAACTCAGCCATAACGGACTCAGCTAGCTGCTCTCCGGCGTGGATGCGATCGCGAAACATGGGGGCAGATGACATGGCACCCTCCAGAATTCGGTACTGCGCTCGCCTCCTATGATGGCTGATTTTGGCTTTTGACGCAGCTACTCCTAGTCCGTCAAAAGTAAGAACTATCAATTCTTAAGCGTGAAACAAGTTTCAGCCTTGAGCGAGTATTGTTAGGATAATTTCGTGAAAGCACGATATAACCCCAGATTCATGTCCAGCGACGAGCAACTTAGCCTTTTTGACTCCTCAGACCTCGGTGCATCTGCCACACCGCAAAATCAAGCATTAATTCCCACAAGTGCCAAAATCCCCATTCCTCCCGGCACCTATCAAACAATGGCCCAAATCGCACAGCATTGTAACCAATGCCACCGTTGCGGACTGGGAGAAAACCGCACTCACGCTGTAGTTGGACGCGGCAATCTCCAAGCACCAATTATGATTGTGGGCGAAGCACCAGGGCAAAATGAAGATGAAACCGGGTTGCCATTTGTCGGGAAATCTGGGCAACTGCTGGAGAAAATATTAGCCGCTGTGAAGCTGAACACCGAACAGGATGTATACATCTGTAATGTGAACAAGTGCCGTCCACCAAACAATCGCCCGCCAACAACTGAAGAAATGGCAGCTTGTAGACCTTATTTGTTAGAACAAATTCGCATGGTAGACCCGAAAATCATTCTTTTAACGGGTGCTACAGCTTTAAAAGGTTTAACTGGCGATAAACGAGGCATTACCAAAATTCGCGGCACTTGGATCGAGTGGGAGGGGCGCTTGTGTATGCCGATTTTCCACCCATCCTATCTACTTCGCAATGCTTCGCGGGAACAAGGCAGCCCTAAATGGTTAATGTGGCAGGATATTCAGGCTGTTCGTGCCAAATTAGATGAAATCCGCAACAATTAATTAATTTTCCCAACGCGGCAGTCTTGCAACCAATTGCGAACAGCTTGGCCAATGATGCCATTACTGCTATCTCGCGGCGGCGAGGGCGGATCTCCTTCGGGATAGGAGCCAGTACGGGAAAACATCGTTGCTAACCTCCAGCCGTCCTCAGTTTGAGTTAGAAACAGCCAGTGATATTGCTGTAATTGAATTGGCTTTCGGGCTGTGTATCCTCGTTCTAAAGTGGTGATAAATACTTGTTTAGGAGCTGTTGTGGCGATATCTGCGCCAGGGTCTGAGGTATAGGGGCCAGGGCCTAGGGTAAGGGGCGCAAATTCTGGTCGTCCGGCGATGATTACGGAACTGGAGAGAGCTGGTTTTCTGTTTAGTCGTCGAGAGCGTTGGCTGACGCGATTGGCATAACTGGGTAAATCCCGAATTAGTAAACTTGTTAAGTTTTCTACATCGGTTGGACAACTCGATTTCTGTGGCGGCGGCGTTTGCGCGATCGCTCTCCCAAAGTAAAAGCCAATCATGCAAAGGCAAAATGTAGCGATGCGAATTTTCGCGTCTCCACATAAATTATTGTGACTTCTATAACTCATCGCAAATTCTCGCCCAAGCAGCAGCAGGATCGGCGGCGGCAGTAATCGGTCGCCCAATCACGAGATAATCAGCTCCAGAAGAGAAAGCTTGGGCTGGGGTGAGACTTCGCTTCTGATCTCCCGCTTCTGCCCAGCTAGGGCGCACTCCCGGACAAACAAATAGAAAATCATCGCCGCAAGTCTGTCGCAGTTGTTCCACCTCCTGCGGCGAACAAACTGCCCCATCCAGTCCCGCCTCTTTTGCTAACAAAGCCATATGTAAAGCATATTCTGGCAATTCCAGGGGAATTTTTAGCTCAAATGCCAATTGCCGCGATGTGATACTTGTCAGCAGCGTTATGGCAATTAACTTGGGTGGCGGACACCCTGCGGCTTCTGCGCCCTCCTGTAGGGCTGCTGTTGCTGCCTGTAGCGCACTTTTACCACACGTAGCATGGATGGTGAGCAAATCTACGCGATAACTCGCAGCAGCGCGACAAGCCCCAGCAACAGTGTTAGGGATATCGTGAAATTTCAAATCCAGAAAAATTCGCTTTTGTCTGTCTTTGAGCAGTGTGAGAATGTCAGCACCAGTGCTGACAAATAGTTCTAAACCAACTTTAAAGAAAGTTACTTCCGGCAACTTGTCAATTAAAGCGATCGCTTCCGCTAGACTCGGAACATCCAAAGCAACAATAATTTTCTCGCTGTTTGACATTATTTTGTGGGGGCTGGGGGCTGGGGGCTGGGGACTAGGAACTAGGAACTGGGGACTGGGGACTAGGTAAGACTTTTTCCCAATTCCCAATTCCCAATTCCCAATCCCCATTACCCAATTAACCGCACAGACTTATTTTTCCCCACCTGCAAAACCCGTCCGTCCAACTCAGAGGGAGATTCAAAAGTGAGATTCACATCAGACACGCGATCGCCATCTAACTTTACCCCTCCTCCCTGAATTTGTCGCCGCGCTTCCGTCCCACTGCTGCACAAACCGCTCTTTCCCAGAATAAAGAACAATTTAGCCGGAAAATTAACTTCTTTTAGCGAAAATCCTGGTACAGCTTTAGCCGAATTTGTGTTTCCTGCTGTAATTGCCTGTGCGTCGCGCACAGCAAGTTCTGCTGCATCTTTGCCGTAGTATTGAGAGACAATATCGGAAGCCAGAAGTTTTTGGCGATCGCGTGGTTGTTCCGGCAAATCATCCAGCGGTAAATTTGTCAACAACTCAAAATACTGCTCTAACAATTTATCCGGTGTTTTTTCCAACTTCTGATACATCCAGAGCGGATCTTCCGATAACCCCACATAATTGCCCAGCGACTTCGACATTTTCTTTTCACCATCCGTCCCGATTAAAATCGGCATCAGCAAACCAAACTGAGGCATCTGACCGAAATGGCGTTGTAAATCTCGCCCAACAGCAATATTAAACTTCTGATCCTTCCCCCCCAACTCCACATCAGCTTGCACCGCCACAGAATCGTAGCCTTGCATCAACGGGTAAAGGAACTCGTGCAGAAAAATCGGATTTTCCTTCTCATAACGTTCGGCAAATCCCTCCTTCGCCAGCATTTGCCCTACCGTCATCGTAGACAACAATTCTGAAATTTTTGACAAATCAAGCTTTGAAAGCCATTCGGAGTTGTAGCGAACTTCCAACCGTCCCGGCGTGTCAAAATCCAGAATTGGACGCACCTGCTCCAGATAAGTTTGAGCATTTTGCGCCACTTCCTCAGACGTTAACTGACGGCGTACCTCAGATTTTCCGGTAGGGTCGCCAATCCGAGCCGTAAAATCCCCAATAATTAAAACAGCTGTATGTCCGGCATCCTGAAAAGCACGCAGCTTCCGTACTGGGATACTATGACCCAAGTGGATATCAGATCCGGTCGGATCGATTCCCAACTTCACCCGCAAAGGTCGGTCAGTTTGCGCTAATCTTTGAGCCAAAGAAAGAGCAGCGTCATCAGAATCAGGCTGGTCGGGGAAAATTTCACTAACCCCACGATATAACCAAGTGAGGTTTTGGGGCGTTTTTGAGGATACACTAGCGGTCATGATGCGCCAAACTAAATCGGATGTGGAAATCGACCCCTATATTTGTATTTTATGCAAATCCAAGGGTAAACAAGTTTATTATAATTTGCAAAAATTGTATAAAGTCTCCATGCCAACTGGACAAAATTTAGTAATGGGCTGCACTTATGATGCTAAAACGTAAACGTAGGATTTTTTTGTCACACTTAACAAAAGCGATCTTGTTTTGCGACCACCGCAAATGCTTACCACCTTTCCAGCCACTGCTAAAATTGTCCCCACCATCCTGCCGCGAGTGGAAAGTTCTGTAATCTAGATAAGCAAAGCTATACCAGTCGCCCAATCATCTAAGTCCCACATTTTTTTTAGTGAGGAAGTGAAATCACCGTGTCGTCTAGCACTATTCAAGATAAACAACCGAGAAGAGAGCCATCAGCCCCGATAGTTCAGTTCATGCAGGGAGTCGGTAAAGCAACAGGCGGAACCCTCCTGGGCATCACCATGCTGACCAGTTCGGTTGTCGCTGGGGGACTGGTTGGTTTAGCTATCAGCTTCCGTAACCTACCTGATGTGCGGGTTCTTCGCAGCTACATCCCCACAGAAACTTCTTACATTTACGACATTCAAGGCAAGCACCTAGCTTCGCTCCACGGAGAAGCCAATCGGGAAGTCGTACCCCTTGATAAAATTTCCCCTGAACTCAAGCGGGCGGTTCTAGCGATTGAAGATAGCCACTTCTATTTGCACCAAGGCATTAACCCCAACAGCGTTGGTCGCGCCTTAAAAGCTAACTGGGAAAAAGGCAACGTTGTCGAGGGTGGCTCGACAATCACCATGCAGTTGGTGAAAAACCTTTTCTTGTCTCGCAAGCGGACAATGAGCCGCAAAATTGCCGAAGCGGTGCTAGCAATTCGGTTAGAACAAATCTTTAAGAAAGACCAAATTTTAGAAATGTACCTCAATCAGGTGTATTGGGGTCACAACAACTATGGTGTTCAAACAGCATCTGAAAGCTACTTTAACAAGAAAGCCGCCGATCTAGACTTAGCTGAGGCAGCAATGTTGGCAGGAATGATTCAGGCTCCGGAAGATTACAGTATTTTCGGGAACTACAAGCAGGCAAAGCAGCGCCAAACACAGGTTTTGGGTCGGATGCGCGAGTTGGGATGGATTACTGAGCAAGAGAGAGCAGCCGCTGTTAAGCAAGAAATTAAACGGGGTCAGCTGACCTCGTGGCAAACCAGCGAACTGCCTTACATCACAGAAGCGGTTGTTGCGGAGTTAAATGAGCGCTTCGGTCGGGATGCGGTGCTAAAAGGCGGTATGCGAATCCAGACGACCATCGACTACAAGTTCCAACGTATGGCGGAACAAAAGGTGAGTCGTTGGCATAGAAGACTTCAGAGTTACGGGCTTTATAACAACCAAATTGCTCTGGTATCAGTTGATCCTCGGACGCACTTTGTAAAAGCAATGGTGGGCGGGGTCAGTTACGATAAAAGCCAGTTCAACCGTGCTATCCAATCCCGCCGACAGCCGGGATCTGCCTTTAAGCCATTTGTTTACTACGCGGCTTTTGCTACGGGTAAGTATACGCCCTACTCCACCGTCTTCGATACGCCAGTTAGTTATCGGGATGGTGGCGGCTATTACTCTCCCCGAAACTACGGTGGTGGTTTCTCTGGGGCGATGAGCATTCGCCAAGCACTCATGGTTTCCGCTAACGTTCCGGCTGTGAAGCTTGGGCGGGCTGTGGGACTGGATAAGGTGATTGAAATTTGCCGGACTATTGGCTTTAAGAGTCCGATTGAACCTGTAATTTCTTTGCCTTTGGGAGCGATTGGTGTTACGCCTTTGGAAATGGCGGGCGGTTATGCCACTTTTGCTAGTAATGGTTGGTACTCTCCCCCAACCGTTATTGCCCGGATCACGGATAGTAGTGGCAATGTGTTGCTCGATAATACTCCTAAACGCCGATTGGTTTTAGACCCGTGGGCTAGTGCTTCCCTGACAAGCGTGCTGCAAGGGGTAGTTACTGGCGGTACCGGGAAAAACGCACAGATAGGACGACCCGCAGCTGGTAAGACTGGTACGACTTCCTCTGAGAAAGATGTTTGGTTTGTGGGCTATGTCCCGCAACTCTCTACGGCTGTCTGGATTGGGAAGGATAATAACCGGAGTTTAGGCGGTGGTATAACGGGTGGCGAATATGCGGCTCCCATCTGGCGCGATTTTATGTCAAGTGCTATGAGTGGTGTTCCTGTGAATTACTTCCCCTCGCCTAACAAGTTTCCGCGCCCTAGATAAGAATTTTAGATTTTGCGGGGGCGAAGGAGTTTCCCAGCCTCCGATAATTTTGGATTTAATCCAAAGTCTTAAAATTCTTGTATCGTTGCATCCAAAAAAGTTAGCGTTGGGTTTCACTTTCGTACCGCTAGGCGGAAGCAAGCTAAAACCCAACCTACAAAATGAGAAATTTAGGAGGCAGAAAAAAGTAAAATTTTTGCATCCAAAATCGTTATGTTTGCTTTTCTAATTCGGATTTCATCCGCTCTAAAGTGAGGTTCATTTGGTCGAACATTTGAGTTGGGGTAATGCCAAATTGACCAAGCTGAGTGTTAAGCTGTTCGACTGTCATTTGAGCCATGAAGTCATCAGATAGCTCGAATCGCTTCATAAAGATGCGATAGCGATCCATCATGGCTTCCATTTTCTCAATAAAAATCTTTTTACCTTCGCGGTCAAATTTACCGTAGTGGCTTCCCAGTTGTATTAGGGATTGATAATCTTCAAACAGCTGCTTGGCTTCTTGTTGAACAATTTCGGAGTCAAAAAATCCCATAGCCTTTTTATCTTCCCGTCAATGGGCTTCCCCAGTCAGGGGAAGTTTTACTGCTTTGAGTATCATTTTAATGCAGTGCAAACTTTACGATATATTCGGTTTTCCGTATTATGGGCGGATTTGTTCTCTGGTGGCATCTTGAAAGCGCGATCGTGATCGCTCATGCTCCAAAGTAAGAAAATCCCTATCATGGAATTGGATGGGAAGCGTTGCGGTAGCGCTATAGGCGCATCGCTATGTCTTTTGAGGAAAGAGGAGTTTACCTCAAAATGTTGACACAAAAAAATCGAAAAGTTGCCGCACTTTTGGCATTTACCGGAGCGATAATCCCGTTTGCTGGCTTTCACAAGTTTTATCTGGGACAGCCGCTTTGGGGAGCAGTTTATTTACTGTTGTCGTGGGGAACACCTATCGCTCGAATTGCCAGCGCTATTGAAGGGATATGGTATTTATTCCAAGATGGGGATGAATTTGACCGGAATTTTAATTTAGGTGTAGAATCACTCCCTGAGTCAGTTGGAGTGGCGACTAACTCAGTGAGTGCGATCGCTGATGCTTTGCGTCAACTGGATAGTCTACGCCAAGAAGGGCTAATCTCAGAGTATGAATTTGAGCAAAAGCGCCGCCAATGTCTGGATCGAATGCGGTAAAAAGAAGTCAGTAGGCGAGAAAAATTTTAAAATATTGGGTGCGATCGCTAAATTTACCAAAAAATGGCACTTTTTGATTGGCTACCATTGGCGACTCGACTGCGCCCAGAGATAAACTCAAACCGACAGTCAATCCGGGCGCGGATTTTGGGAGATCCTTACTATCGGCTGCAATCTACTGAAGAAATTGCGATCGCAGTTAGTCTTGGTATCAAAATTGATGTGAATCAGGCAAGTGTGGATGACTGGCTGAGACTACCTGGGCTATCAATTCATCAAGCGCGATCGCTCGTTTCCTTAGCCCAGTCTGGAGTACAATTTCTCTGTATAGAAGATATTGCTGCGGCACTAAGTATGCCGATATTGCGATTAAAACCTCTGGAGCCACTCTTGAGGTTTTGTTACTACGACGATTGTCCCTCCACACCGCAACTGGTGAATCCTAACACAGCATCTATCGAGCAGCTAATGCTTCTTCCAGGTGTTGACTTGATTCTTGCCAGAGCAATCTTTTCAAATCGTCGCGCCGCCGGAGCGTACCGCAACCTGGCTGATTTTCAAACTAGGCTATCACTCCCTGGACAGATGACAGCGCAGCTAATGCACTATCTGAGGTTTTAGTCAATAGCAAAAGTGCGCGTACTTTGTGCCGCTTCGCTAACAGACTAAATGGCGCTACACAAACAAAGCCTGACGAGAGCAGGCTTTGTTTGTGTAGCCGCGACTAAGCGCTAACACGCAGGCTCCGCCAACAGCCGTCGGGTATTTTGGCCTGACCATCAAGCACGACTAATGCGGCCGGCGGGCCAGAAACGGAAAAAGGCGCGACCAATGACATTTTTCTGAGGCAAAAATCCCCAAACATGGGAGTCATTGCTGTTATTACGATTATCTCCCATGACAAACACCTGGCCTTCAGGCACCACCCCTGGCCCCCAGTTATATTCTGGAGGTTCTGCGATGTAGTCTTCCTGTAGCGGAGAGTTATCCAGGTAGACCTTGCCATTTTTAACTTTAACAACGTGACCGGGCGTGCCAATCACTCGTTTAATGAAGGCTTGGTCTTTGGCGTAGCCTTGAATTTGTAATTTTTGGGGAGGGTCAAAGACGACAATATCACCTTGGTTAGGTGCGTGAAAACGGTAAGAGATTTTTTCTACCACCAAGCGATCGCCCACTTGCAACGTCGGCAGCATAGAATCAGAAGGAATATAGCGAGGTTCTGCCACAAACGTCCGAATAAACAGCGCCAAACAAAGGGCAATCAGCAAAATTTGCAGGTTTTCCGCCACTTGCTGCCATATCCGCAACTTTAGCGAAGTCTTACCCGTATTTCCACCGGGCATTACACCCTTGGAGTCCACTGCTTCAACGAGCTTCGATTCGCTTAGCTTCAGATTGACTCCATCCTCAGCAGCAGCATCTCCTTTAGCTACAGCCGGAAGCCCCACTTCCGCCGGACTCGATGTAGCAAAATCTTTTTCCTCAGATGTCATAGAAGTTTCAGCTAAAAATATTTGGCGTTAAGAGCCATAAAAACAGTCTGACCGATTTTGGTCAAAAGCCAACATACCACGCGACCTCTGGTTTAGATCCATTGGATTACAGCAGGCTGTAATATTTCTCAACCTTCAAATACTCTTTTTGTTTTACTCTTCACTTAAGCCAAGTACGGGAGGGTTAGAAATAATTGTAAGTTGGGTTGAGGTGCCTCAACGTAGGCAAAATTTAATATTTTAAGCTTCTATCCCTCCCGTATTGCCCAAGCATCAGTAGAAATTCCCAAATATCTTGATATTCTTTTTTGTTACTTACGTATAAATACAGTTTATTTTTTAATGATTACTTAGTTTGAAATTAGCCAATCTTGATTTAATTTTTATGGACTAATTAATAAATTAAGGTTATAAATTTAATTAGATAAATTCAAGGGAAACAAAGGTTTGTCTATTCTATGAAACTACGGAATATTGCTACTTTAATTGCTGGCATGGCTGCGAGTCTAGGACTGATTTCTATAACTGGACAACAAGCTAATGCGGGAACGTTATATCAAAATTGGAACTATAGTATTGATGCTTTCAATGATGGCTCTGGTGGCTCGGCTTATGACATCAAAGGCATAGCAGTTAAAGAAACCGCTGACAGCATTTTTGTAGCGCTGACTGGTGGTATGCCATTGACAGGCACTTACGCCAGCGCTGCTGTTGACAAAAACATCGGCTGGGGCGACTTGTTCTTCAACTTTACGGGTAATAATTTTCAAACTGCTAGTGATGCAAAAAGTTTGTTTGGGATTCGCTTTGCAGGGACAAACGATTCTAATGCGTCCAGCACTGGCATATACAAAAATGTCCAAGCAACTAGCGTTACTGGAACCAATAATGGATACAGCAGTTTGCAGCAATACAATGATGCTGGATGGTATAAAACCAATACTCTAGGCACCGATTTGCCAACCAAGGCTGATGCCTATGGATATCTCGGTCAAGGCTCAGTTCTCAATGTAATTGGCTCAGGTACAAAAGTGGGCGATATTACTATGCTCACCGCCGGGGCTTTGACTGCTGCTGGACTTGACTTTGCCCACTTCGCTGCTAGCGGCACTGAAACCATTGGTTTCCAGTTTAGTAAATCTCTCTTTGGTAGCGGTGACTACTTAGCTCATGTGTTTGTAGAGTGTGCTAATGATGGCGTTGCACTGGCGGGAGAACTTAAAGATGTGCCAGAACCAACTGGGCTTGGAGGTCTTGCTGTAGTAGGTTTAGTTGTGGGTGGCTCTCAACTACGCAAGCGTCGCCGGGTGAGGGTGAGTGTAAATTAAGCTTCTTAAGAAACCGAAAACCTAGAAACCGGGTAAATTAAAAGTTACCCGGTTTTTGACATTTGACTTATCTGCCCTTAAACACACACAGAGGAAACCAGCTTTACGATATGCGTTAGCGTAGGAAGAAAGAGTTGTTTTCTAGTGTGCTGTGTTGCTTCATAAACTTCCTGCTATACGTGTCGGGTTAATCGGTTGCTTGTTGATTTCCTTAAGTGCTTGCGCCAACAGTGCTAATCAGGAAGCGCTTGAGCGATCGCTCGCAGCAGACCCTAAACTTAAAGAAAACCCTATTACTCTGGGAACCCCTGCTCCCAACAATCCTCAGAACGATAAACTGGCAGGTTTTCCCGCAGAAATACCCATTTATTTAGATGCTCAGGTGCAAGAAGTCAGACCAGCGACACCTGACTCTGGTCAAGGTCAGACAGCCCGTTTTACAACCGATGCCCCCAGTAACTCAGTTCTAAGCTTTTACCAGCAACAGTTTCAATCTAATAACTGGGATTTGGTCAGCGAGTCCGAAACAGATGGCACCGAAAACACATTAGTAGCTCGTCAGAATAACCTGCAAGTTACGGTGTCCGTCCAGTCAGTTTCTGGCACTAGCAACCCCACGCCTACGCCCACTCAATCCGCTGTTGGTAACAATTCAGACATAGCCACAGAATTTACTATCAGCTATAGCCGCGATTCCAGCGTTGCCACAACACCGCAAGGAAGTAATTTAAAAGATATTTTCACTCAGCCAGCTAGTGAAAATCCCGCTCCCTCAACTAGCTCATCAGTATTCACTGATATAAATCAAGCACCCCAAGAATTACGTCAGTACGTAGAAGACCTAGCAGCATTGGGGGTACTTACTCAAGAGTCAGTTGGCTCCAAAAATAACTCAACTGCCAGCGGACAGTTTGAACCGAATAAAACTATCACCCGCCGCCAATTTGCGCGGTGGCTGGTTGCAGTTAATAATCAAATTTATGCCAATAATCCAGGCAAACAAATCCGTTTGGCATCAGGTAGCGCTCAACCAGCTTTTCAAGACATTCCCCGAAATAACCCAGATTTTTCAGCTATTCAAGGTTTAGCGGAGTCGGGGTTAATTCCCAGTCGATTGACAGGTGATGCTACCGCGGTTCTATTTCGCCCCGATGCACCCCTAACCCGCGAAAATCTGATTCTCTGGAAAGTCCCTCTAGATACGCGCTCCTCTTTACCCACAGCTTCAGTTGACGCGGTGAAGCAAACATGGGGATTTCAGGATGCAGGCAAAACTGAACCAAAGGCTTTGCGGGCGGTGTTGGCGGATTTCCAGAATGGAGATTTAGCGAATATCCGGCGAGTTTTTGGGTATACGACGTTGTTCCAGCCGAAAAAACCTGTAACTCGTGCTGAGGCGGCGGCGGCTCTGTGGTACTTTGGCGCTGAAGGTGAAGGAATATCAGCTCAAGATGCTTTGCAGAATCAGCGTCAACAAAGCCAGCCATCACCTACACCTTCAAGTTCTCCAAATCAGCAGTAAATAGTCATGTAGGTTGGGGAGCCACCCCTTTCATTGAGGTGCGCTCCCCCTTTCAGTTACTTTCTAAGGCAACCAACCCCAATTCATGCCTTGAGATTTACGCACAGGTTGCAGATTTTTAGTTTTACTTGTAGGCAATTTTAAACTTTTAATAAGTTGCTGGTTATCATCAATTATCAGAATTTCCTCCAGCGCCTCAGAGGATGTTTGAAAAGTGGGTTAGGCAGTAAAAAAACTCTCTCAGTGTAAGCTGCCAATAGCAAAACACGCAGCACCGAGAGAGCCACATGAGTAAAGCTTATCCCAGTAACTTAACTTGCGCTCAGTATGAATTGCTTAGTGACCTCATTCCAGAAGCTTTCACCAGGTGGTCGCCCGCGTCAAGTTGATATATCAGAAGTGC
>NZ_JAMPKJ010000090.1 GCF_039962115.1 Funiculus sociatus GB2-C1
ATGAACTCCGGCTCAGTTCAGCCAATGAGATAAGCAAGGGTTATGAATAACGGGTAGCAATCGCCTTTGTTCAGTCCCCATAGTACCCCAGCGATGACTTTTGCAAGAGGTCTTGTGATGTTGTGGTGGAGAATGCGATCGCTTCTGTGATGTGGTAGTGGAGAATGCGATCGCTTCTGTGATGTGGTAGTGGAGAATGCGATCGCGATCACATTGCTTGCTTTAATTAATAAACTGTGGGTGCCTTATCCGTAATTTCTACATTGCCTTACTATCTTGTAATCATTTAATATTTGCTTGTGTTTATTGAAACAACAATATAGGTGTAGATAAATTATGACTCAACAATGGTATTATGCACACGCATTTAACGGTCATTCAGGTTGGTTTGGGGGAGTTCGCTCAGTTGCAACCAGCCCTGATAGTCAGGTTATAGCAAGTGGTAGTGATGACAATACTATCAAATTATGGGATTTAAATACTGGACAAGAAAAACTTACTCTATCTGGACATTCAAGTGCTGTTCGTTCGGTTACTTTTAGTCGTGATGGACGAAATCTTGCCAGTGGTAGTGACGATAAAACTATAAAGCTATGGGACTTAAGAACTGCCAGAGCCATTCATACTTTGCACGGACATTCTAAATCAGTCACAACAGTTGCCATTAGCTGTGATGGAAAATTCCTTATAAGTGGTAGTGATGACAATACTGTTAAAGTATGGTGTTTGGAAAGTTGTAAAGAAGTGACTACTCTATCTGGACACTCTAATTACATTCAGTCCGTTGCCATCAGCCCTGATGGTAAACTGATTGCTAGCAGTAGTTGTGACAATACAATCAAAATATGGGCATTAAGGAATGGACAAGAAAAACTTACGCTATCTGGACATTCAAGTGCTGTTCGTACAATTGCTTTCACTTGTAACGGAAAGGGACTTGTTAGTGGCAGTGATGATAAAACCATAAAAATATGGCATCTAGAAACTGGAAGATTAGTCCAGACACTTTCAGGACATTCAGGCAATGTTTGGTCTGTTTCTATTAGTCCTGATGGTCAAACCCTTGCTAGTAGTAGCGATGACAAAAAAATCAAACTTTGGCGTTTGATAAATGGGGAACTCGTTTCTACTATTTCTGGACATTCAGCAGGAATTAGTTCAATTGCATTTTGTGCTGGTGGTCAAGTGCTTGCCAGTAGTAGTTGGGATAAGACAGTCAAACTTTGGTTATCTGAAACAGCTTTACCAAAATTTAATGTAGCAAAGTGGGTTTCAGGTATGTTTGGTCTAAAACAGAACCAACCAATATCAACAGTACCGAATTTTATTCTTTTAAAAGCACAAGAAAATATAGCTAAAGAAGCAGAGGAACAGCATCGCCGAGAGGAACAGCGTCGCCTAGAAGAACAGCGCGTTCAAGAGTGGCGTCGCCAAGAGAAGCAGCGTCGCATACAAGAACAGTATCAAAGTGAAGAACAGAGTCGCAAAGCTGAACAGAATGCAAAAATTGCTTGGGGTGTAACTAAAGCAACTTGGAACGCTGTGGGTAATGTTGTCAACAAAGACTATGTTAAAGGCTACAAGCGCAAAGATGGAACTTACGTTAAAGGTCACTATCGACGTAAGCATAACTAGGTCTCCCCTCAGCAAGTGGGGTGGCATTGCCCACCCTATCTAGTGGCTATTTTATCTCTCACCCAAGCTCGAAATGATTTTAACAGCGCAATTTCTCCCACAGTTTTACTTTGCTCGATAAACTTGCTGATTTCATTTACCGATACTAGGAAAAAGGTAATGCTTAATTCAGACTCAATATATTTTCCTTCTGTTAGCTGATAAAATTTTAAATTTCCTCCGTCATATCTCCAGAGTTCAGTGACTCCCAGCGCTGAGTAAATATCAAACTTGTTAACAGAACTGCTGGTAATATCGATTTCAATTGCTAAATCTGGCGGCGGATCGGTTTCTAAATCGAGTTTTTGCTTACCTCTGACTGCTAGTTCGTTTTGGATATAGTAACAATTATCTGGTTCTATGCCTCGATTGGCTATTTGTCGTTTCAAAGTAGTAGAACCAGCGCTTTTTATTTCAATATCTAGTTCTTCAGCTAAGGCAAAGATTAAGCGGTCAAATTGAATTTTGGGGTTTTCATGTTCAAAAAGCGGGGTCATAAGTTCTAGAGTGCTTCCGTCATAAGCAAACCGCCAGCCTCTATCCTCACCTGTTTCTATCAGCAAGGCTTCTAAAGTTTCCCAGCTGATGCTGGGTAGCACGGTTCTTTGTTCTGCTGGAATAGAGGTTGTAATCATACTTTGAATTACTCAATTTTCTAGCATTACACTTGAAGGGGAGGTTGAAACCGCAGCTACACCAGACAAAACCTGCGTAAGCAGGTTTCAAAACTTTGGGTTTTTGTAAGTTCGCCTGCACGGACTTAGTTTGTGTAGCCACGAATTATATTCGCCAGGGCTTAAGTTGACTTAGCCGAAGATACTGCCAAAAAATTCGACAGCTTCTTTTAAAGATGCGATGAAAACGTCAATTTCTTCGCGGGTGTTGTAGAAATACAAACTCGCCCGTGCAGTAGATTGTACTTTCAAGTAACGGTGTAAGGGTTGGGTGCAGTGGTGTCCGGCGCGAATGGCGATGCCAGCTTGATCTAAGATGGTGGATAAGTCGTGAGGGTGGACATCTCCAGCGGTGAATGCAGCGAGTGCAGCTCTACCTTCTCCAGTGCTGGTGGGTTGTGGCCCATAGGTTTTAATTTCTGGGATTTGCTGCAACTGTTGGAAGAGATAAGCTGTTAATTCGGCTTCGTAGGTATGGATATTTTTCATACCAATGCCACTAAGATAATCTACAGCAGCACCGAGAGCGATCGCTTCCCCAATTGATGGCGTTCCGGCTTCAAACTTATGCGGTAAATCTGCATAAGTAGCATGGTCGAGGAACACATCCGCAATCATCTCCCCACCGCCTAAGAAGGGAGGCATGGAACGCAGTAAGTCTAGCTTACCGTAGAGAAAGCCAATCCCAGTCGGGGCGCACATTTTGTGACCGGAGGCGACTAGCCAATCGCAGTCTACCGCTTGCACGTTTAACACCATGTGAGGTGCAGCTTGGCAAGCGTCAATTAAGACTTTGGCACCGTATTTGTGAGCGATTTCGGTTATCGATTTAACTGGGTTAATACATCCCAATGTGTTAGAAACATAAACAGTGCTAACCAGTTTTGTTTTGTCGGAAATTAGAGATTTAAAGTGTTCTAAATCAAACATTCCGTCTGGTGTTAGTTCTACAAACTTCAGCACCGCGCCCGTTCTTTGCGCTACGAACTGCCAAGGAATTAGATTGCTATGGTGTTCCATTACGGAGAGGATGATTTCATCCCCTCGCTGCAAATTGTTCATCCCCCAACTGTAAGCGATTAAGTTAATCGCTTCGCTGGCGTTGCGGGTGTAGATAATTTCCTGACGCGAGGCTGCATTTACGAAAGCAGCAACTTTGTCTCTAGCACCTTCATAAGCGTCTGTAGCTTTAGCGCTAAGTGTGTGAACACCCCGGTGTACGTTTGAATTGTACTGCTCATAGTAATCCCGAATGGCGTTTAGCACCGCCAGAGGTTTTTGGGATGTGGCAGCATTGTCTAGATAAACTAGGGGTTTGCCGTTGACTTCTTGGTGCAGAATTGGGAAATCTGCACGGACTTTATCGGCTAGTGTTCTGTCTTTGGTGAGAGTCATTGGTAATTGGTAATTGGTAATTGATGATTGGTAATTGGTAACTGGTAAAAGTTATTTCTTCAAAATTCCATTACCCATTACCTCTTACCTATTCCACACTATTCGACTGTTCTACAAGCAACACATTGAGAGAGGCTTGTTTGCAAAGAAGCGATGGGAATTTGGTTGATAATTTCTATAGCAAAAGCGTCAACTAACAAGTTGTTAGCACTCGCTTTGTCTAAACCGCGACTTTGCAGGTAAAAGACTTCATCATCATCTAACTGACTTACTGTTGCCCCGTGAGTACATTTCACGTTATCGGCAATGATTTCCAGTTGGGGTTTAGTATCGACTCTCGCTTTGGGGGACAACAGCAAGTTACGATTTAATTGTCCGGCATCCGTCAATTGTGCTGCTTTGGCAACAAAGACTTTCCCGTTAAATACGGAATGAGCTTTATCAGCCACAATACACTTTTGTAATTGACGAGTTATGCTGTGAGGATGGTTGAGAATAATCGCGCTGTGAGTATCGCCAATCTGTTCCCCAGAAATCATAGTTAAACCATTGAGGGTAGTTTCAGTTTGTTCGCCCAACTGATAAATTTCTAAGTTGTGGCGGGATATTTTGCCACCCAAACTCACTGAATTGCAAGTGTAGCGGCTGTTGCGGGATTGCGCGATCGCACTCTTGCCAATATGAAACGCTGCGCCACTATCTCGTTGAATCCGGTTGTGGCGAACTTCAGCATTTTCTTCTACCCAAATCTCTGTAACCGTATTGATTAAGTACGGATGAGTTTTATCTGCACACCAGTCGCCGACTGGCAGATAATCTTCTATCAGAGTTACTTGAGAGTTCGGTTCAGCGACGACCAAACAGCGTGGTTGAGAGAGAGTAGGGCGATCGCTAAAAGTAGACAGAAACAGCAAATGAATCGGTGTTTCTACTACCACATTCTTCGCTACCCACACTACAGCAGCATCAGTTAAGCCTGCCGTATTCAGGGCGGTGAATACCTCATCAAAACCCTTTTGCTGGGCGAAATAATTATCGATGCGAGTGCGATAAGTTATTGGCAGTTGGGCTAAATTCCCGGCAAATATCCCATCTGGCAAATTGGCAACAGATGACAGCGCAGGTGCATAAACCCCGTTAACGAAAACTAGACGGCTTTCGGCTGCTTCTGCTAAAGTTAATCCTTCAATTGCTGACTGGGGTACGTCCGCAGATTTCGCAGCTTGGAAAGACAACTTTAATAGAGGTGAAATGTCTGTAACACGCCACTCTTCATCGCGGGTAGTGGGAAACTTGAGATGAGGTAGCCAGGAAGCAGCGCGATCGCGTAATTCTTGCAACCAGCCAACCATCTCTGGATCGAGTAACTGTAATTCTTGACTGCGAGACAAGTTTAACAACTCAACCAGCTTGGCATCTCGATTAGTCGCAGCAGGCTTTAACCCTACTTCTTCTGGATTGGGAATAGAAGTTACTTGAATTGTCATTTTGCACCCACCTCAGCTGCTTCTTCTTCCCTTACCCACTCATAACCGCGAGATTCCAATTCCAACGCCAATTCTTTACCACCACTGGTAATAATTCGTCCGGCTTCCATGACGTGAACGAAATCTGGCACGATGTAATTCAGTAGCCGCTGATAGTGAGTAATCACCAGCATCGCATTTTCTGCATTTGCCAGCTGATTCACACCATCCGCTACAATCTTCAGCGCGTCAATATCCAACCCTGAATCCGTTTCATCCAAAATTGCTAACTTTGGTTCTAGCAGTGCCATTTGCAGAATCTCGTTCCGCTTCTTCTCACCACCAGAAAAACCTTCATTCACGCTGCGGCTAAGAAAAGCAGGATTCATCTTTACGACATCCAGCTTTTCATGCACCAACTCATCAAAATCAAAAGCATCCAATTCCTCTAATCCCTCAGCCTTGCGACGGGAATTATAGGCAACTCTGAGGAAATCCACATTACTAACACCAGGAATTTCCAAAGGATATTGAAAAGCCAGAAATATCCCAGCCCTAGCACGTTCTTCTGCTTCCATTTCCAGAAGATTTTGCCCCCGGAAAATTACCTCGCCGCCCGTCACCTTATACGCCGGATGTCCAGCCAAAACCTTAGAAAAGGTGCTTTTTCCAGAACCATTTGGCCCCATAATGGCATGGATTTCTCCCGCCTTTACTTCCAGATTCAAACCCTTAAGAATCGGAGTTTCATCAACATTTGCCGTGAGATCCCGAACTGATAGGATCACCTCACTATTTTCAATAATCATGTTTCCTCTCTTCTTCCTCTATGCCTTTTCCTCGTTCCCAGGCTGAGCCTGGGAATGCCCTCCGGGAGGCTCTGCCTCCCACCATATATGAGGCAGAGCCTCCCCTCCTGCCAGAATATATGAGGCAGAGCCTCACTCTCGTTCCCAGGCTCAGCCTGGGAACGAGAGTGAGGTAAATTAGCCTACACTGCCTTCTAACTTCATGCTCAACAACCTATCAGCTTCTACAGCAAATTCCATCGGCAGCTGATTAAACACATCCTTACAGAAGCCGCTAATCATCATCGAAATAGCATCTTCTGCGGAAATGCCCCGCTGCGAGAAAAAGAACAGCTGTTCTTCCCCAATTTTCGAGGTAGAAGCTTCATGTTCCACTTTTCCGGTGTTATTCTGCACCTGGATATAAGGGAAAGTATTCGCTTGAGCATTATCGCCAATCAGCATCGAGTCGCACTGAGAATAATTTCTCGCACCCTTTGCTTTGGGGCCAATTTTCACCAAACCGCGATAGCTATTTGCCGACTTACCCGCCGAAATTCCCTTGGAAATAATCGTGCTGCGAGTGTTTTTGCCGATATGCACCATTTTGGTTCCGGTGTCGGCTTGCTGCATATGATTCGTCAGCGCAACGGAGTAAAATTCACCCACGGAATTATCGCCAACTAACACGCAGCTTGGATACTTCCAGGTAATCGCGGAACCCGTTTCTACCTGCGTCCAAGAAATCTTAGAATTGACTCCCTGACACAGCCCGCGCTTGGTGACAAAGTTGTAAATACCGCCTTTGCCGTTTTCGTCTCCGGGGTACCAGTTTTGTACCGTGGAGTATTTAATCTCAGCGTTGTCAAGGGCAACCAGTTCCACCACAGCTGCGTGCAGCTGGTTGGTGTCAAACATCGGTGCTGTGCAGCCTTCCAGATATGACACGGAGCTGCCTTCTTCGGCAATAATTAGCGTGCGCTCAAACTGCCCCGTATCGCCGCTGTTGATGCGGAAGTAGGTAGAGAGTTCCATCGGGCATTTGGTGCCTTTGGGGATGTAGACGAAGGAACCATCGCTAAATACGGCTGAGTTGAGGGCGGCGAAGTAATTATCTGCTACTGGCACAACACTGCCGAGGTACTTCTGCACCAGTTCTGGGTGTTCCCGCAAAGCTTCGGAGATGGAACAGAAGATCACGCCGTCTTTGGCTAGCTTCTCTTTAAATGTTGTGGCAACTGAAACACTATCGAAGATGGCATCTACGGCAACGTTAGATAACCGCTTTTGCTCTGAAAGCGAAATCCCTAGCTTCTCGTAGGCTTCTAACAAAGTTGGATCGACTTCATCTAGGCTACCCAGCTTTTTGGGCTTTTGCTTCGGCGCGGAGTAGTAGATGATGTCCTGGTAGTCAATAGCCGGATACTTGACATGAGGCCAAGTTGGCTCTGTCATCTTCAGCCATTGCCGATAGGCTTTGAGGCGAAACTCCAGCATGAACTCCGGTTCTTCTTTCTTGGCGGAGATCAGGCGAACAACGTCCTCACTAAGTCCGCGAGGAATGCTATCTGTTTCAATGTCTGTGACAAAGCCGTATTTATAGGGCTGATTGACTAAGGTTTTAACGCTAGCAGTCATTGATTAAGTGTTCTCTCGTGTTGTGGACAAACATCTGGTGGCTGGCAGGCGGGGGGCATGGGCGTCCAGAGTAGATCGCCCAGTCAAACTGCATTTACAATAGTAAAACAACATCTGTGTTGCTTTATTTCTATTTTAGGGTACTTTAGCAACTAGGATGTTGTCAAAGTCCTAAGGAGATTTTCTGACAATGACGATGGCGATCGCTAAGCAGCCTTCCACTAAGCAGGACATCTTGCAACATTTGCTCAAAATAGGTCAAGCCTCGGCGCAGGAGTTAGCGGATGCTTTGGAGATCAGCCCACAGGCGATCCGCCGCCATCTCAAGGATTTGGAGACAGAAGGGCTAATCGTCCATCAATCGGTGCCTGCGGCGATGGGACGCCCGCAGCACGTCTACGAGCTGAGTCAAGAAGGGCGCGATCGCTTCCCCAGCCGTTACGGAGAGTTTGCGGTTGATTTTCTAGACACCTTGACAGAAACGCTCGGTTATGAGCAAGCTAGCTCTGTCTTGAGAAAGCACTGGGAACGCAAGGCGATGGAATATCGAGTCAGACTGGGTAAGGGAAATTTGCGCGATCGCGTTGCCAAATTAGTTGAACTCCGCAAAGCTGAAGGTTATATGGCAGAGTGGTATCCCGTACAGGAAAGCGATTGTCAGTTTATCCTGACAGAACATAACTGCGCGATTTCTCACGTCGCCTCATCTTTCCCCAGCGTTTGCGGTCACGAATTAGAAATGTTTGCGGCTGCCTTGCAAAATTGTAAAGTAGAACGAACGCACTGGATTGTTAATGGAGAACATCGGTGCGGTTATTTAATTAAGGAACAGTAACTAATAATACTTATGACTCAATCACAGCAACCATCAGAACAATTTTTGACATACGAAGAAGCGGTCAAGGTAGACGCAGCACTGCTTCAAACTCATGAAAAGTTTTTGACAAGATTAACAATTTCATCCTTAAGAGTGTTGAAGCACATCGCCGAGGAGTACGGTGTTGTTATTGAAGATTTAACACCTGAGCAAATTATCGCTTGGTTTGAGAAGGATGCAAAAATTAGGCAAGAACAAGGAAGCGAAGCAGCATTTTTGAAGTGGTAAAATCTCTTATTAGATAGCCCAATACTGGCTTAGAAATAAAAGTTACAAAAATAAAATAATGTTTCCAAACTTGTAGTTAGCTGGAAATTAACGAATATGGCTGACAAAGAACAGGATATAGCGTCCCTGATATCGAAGATTGAACGCTTGGAAACCGAGTTAAATGTTCGCAAGCAAAACATTACCTGGCTTAAACACTATTTTGATGAACTAAAACAAAAATTCGACACTCGCCCTGAGTTGCAGCAGCTCGCACAGCTATCTAAGCAAGTCGCTTGTTTGCAACAACGTCACAAATTTACACAGCCAATAATTCCACCGTCTAGCGAATCGGTGGTAGACACATCTGATAGCTTGGCAAATGCGAATGTTTCTGAAACTGAGCAAGATGAGAAAATTGATCCATCTGCTCAACAGGAGCAAACAGTCACAGTTTTCAGCAATGAAAAATTCAAAGTAGCAAAGATGACTCTGGTACTGGGATATTTTGGAGATATGCTGCTAATCGAAGCTTATCTATCGGAAGAAAAGAGTCAGGAAAAGCCTATCAGTGCTGAAGAATTTTTGAAGCGCTATAACGAAGGACAAAGAGATTTTACTGGTATTAACTTAGCTGGAGCCAATTTAAGTGGAAGCGACCTGAGATATGGTTCCTTCAATCTGAGTAACGCCAACCTGAGTGGAGCTAATCTGAGTAATATTTATTGGGGTTCTGCCAACCTAAGTGGAGCTAATCTGAGTAATTCATTGCTATATGAGGCAAAACTGTCCTTAGATGTCAATTTGAGCAAAGCAATTCTGGAAAATGCAGACCTCCATAAAGCAGATTTGAGTTCGGCAAATCTACATCAGGCAAATCTACGCAAGGCAACTCTCAGCGGAGCCAATCTGCAAAGAACAGACTTAAGCGCAACTAACCTAAGCGAGGCAAACTTGTCTAGGGCATCTTTGAAATCAGCAAAATTGATGAGAGCTAACCTGAGTAATGCCAATCTGAGTCGAGTTAACTTGTTTGGGGCGGATATTGAAGGAGCAAATCTTCAAGGAGCAAATCTAAACCAAGCTCTTTATAATAACGCGACTTGGTTCCCTACAGGATTTGACCTTTTGGAAACAGGTGCTTGCTTGATTGGTTCGGGCGCTTCACTTCTAAAGGCAAACTTAGCTGGTGCTGACTTAAGTGAAAATAACCTTAGTGGAGCAGACTTGCAAGGAGCAAATCTAGCAAAAGTAAACCTGACTCAAGCCAATTTGAGTGGAGCTAATTTAAGTGAAGCAAACTTGAGTGAAGCAAACTTGAATTATGCGAACCTGACTGATGTTAATTGGCATGGGGCAAAGCTTCAAGGAGTCAATCTGAATTCCATAAACCTAAGCTGCGCCAATTTGAGGCAGGTTAATCTGAGTAAGGCAAGTTTAAGAGGTGCCAACCTGAGCGCCGCTGACTTAACTGAAGCAGATTTGCGAGGAGCAGAACTTATTAATGCCGACCTGCGTGGAGCAGACTTAGCTTTAGCAGACCTTCGGGCAGCAGATTTGCGGAATGCCAATCTATCAGGAGCAGGCTTGAGTGATGCCAATCTAGGTGGAGCCAACCTAGATGGAGCAAAGCTCAGTGGTGCCATTATGCCTGATGGTAAGGCTCACGAATAGACTTTGTAAATGTTTTGAAATAGCTGGAGTTGGAATTATGCGATCGCATTCTCCCCAAATTTACCCAGATCAAAACCAGCCTAGAATGTGACTACTGCGCGATCGCTACCACTGGATTTCTCCACGCGCTAGACGTTCCTCATAATCTTCTAAATTAGACAAATAATCGGAAAAATCTGATTTAGCGATTTCTATATTCTCGGTAAAGTGCATCGACAATGAAGAGCGATCGCTGCCTTTTTTTATCTGCAAAAAGTCTATAAAATCGTTAACTTCTTGGACAACCGACTCTGGAAGCTGGCGAATCTTGGCTATGGTTTCGTCATACACAGTCATTTTTCTTCCCTTATTGCCTTCACTTCATCATAGAAAAAATCTAATTGTATTGGGACGATCGCTCTCAACTGACCTCGGTGAAGACTAGCCTAGAATGTGACTACTGCGCGATCGCAACCGAGGGGGTGGAATATGAAGCAAGTAGCAGTGAGTGAATTACAGGAGAAAGCAGCCAAATACCTGACGGGTAGCGAACCTTTGGCAATAGAACATGATGGCGAAGTCGTAGGATACTATTACCCCAAGAAGCGGACAAAGCAGGAAGAACTCAACCGCAAACTAGATCGCTTGGGTGAGTTGGTTAGTAAAGCATTGGCTGAAACAGGCATGACTGAAGACGAATTTGCCGCTCTTTTCGATACAAGTAAGCCGTTTCCCTATGATTCTGATAGTTGACGCGAACATTCTGGTGGGGGAACTGCTGCGACAAAGGGGACGGGAGTTATTGCGACATCCAAGCCTCATACTTTACATCTCCGAAAAAGTTTTGGATGAAGCTCAATATGAGTTAAGGCGACGGATGACGGAAAGAATAAATAGAGGTCTTAGTGAAGCGATAGGACAGGGGATTCTGGATGAAGCAATGAGCATAATTGAGGCTGATATCAGACTGGTTGCTCAATCAAATTACATCCACCTAGAGACGGAAGCGAGAAATCGCATACCCAGAGATCCTGATGATTGGCATACAGTCGCTTTAGCTTTGGAAATGGATGCGGCGATTTGGACTCAAGATTGTGATTTTCTTGGGTGTGGGTGTGCGACTTGGACGGCAGAAACTTTGCTGATACAGATGAGGACTGTTGGAATTTGAAGGGATAATGCGCTTCTCTCACATTTCACCTAAAATTAGCGTGGAAAATAGCGAGAGCAATTACCTTGAGTCTAAAGCTTTATTTCCTCCGCCACGGACAGACAGACCGCAGCCGAGATAATGTTTTCTGCGGTTCCATAGATCCAGATTTGACGCCAGATGGTCTAGAGATGGCAAAAGCTTTTGCTGCTGCTTATAGTTCCCTACCCTGGAATGCTATTTTTTGTAGTCCGATGCGGCGTACCGTAGCAACTGCAAAACCGCTGTGTGAAGCTGTGGGGATGCAGATGCAATTGCGGGACGGTTTGAAAGAGATTAACTATGGCAAGTGGGAAGGAAAAACTGTAGCAACAGTTGACCGCGAGTATCACGATGATTATATTCGCTGGACTGCCGATCCCGCTTGGTATCCGCCGACTGAGGGAGAATTAGCAGTAGCGATCGCTCACCGTTCGTTACAAGTGATTGAAGAAATCAAGCAGCAGTTTAACAACGGCAATGTTTTGATTGTTGCACACAAAGCTACTATCCGGATTATGCTGTGTAGCTTGCTGGGAATTGATGTGGGACGCTTTCGCTTTCGCTTGGGATGTCCCGTGGGTTCGGTCAGTATAGTAGAGTTTGGCGCTCATGGGCCGTTACTTCATGCTTTAAGCGATCGCATTCATTTAGATGAGCGTTTGCGTACCTTACCCGGTACATGATTTGTTTACAAGTTACCAGGCGATGTTCGTAATCGCGGCTATACAGACAAAGTTTGCCTATGTGCTTACGCGCACGCTACGCTAACGCAGATTTTAGTATTAAAATCTTCGTCAAGCAAATTTCGTCTGTGTAGCCGCGATTTCCCTTCGCAAAGGCATATTAGTGTAATATATTCTATCCATGAATCCCACGATTTTTACAATTCCAATTCAGCAACTTGCTTCAGGCGATCGCTTATCGATTCAAGTTTATAAATTCATCAGTGCTAACCCCGGCAAAAAGGCATACTTACAAGCTAATCTGCACGGTGCGGAAATTGTTGGGAATGCCGTTATTCAGCAACTAATTGAATTTTTACTAACAATAGATGACACTCAGTTGCACGGTGAAATTTGGTTGGTTCCCGTCTGCAACCCAGTCAGCACCAATCAGCGGACTCATTATTTTTCTACTGGTCGGTACAATCCCAGCGACGGCAAAGATTGGAATCGCATCTTTTGGGACTTTGAAAAAGAATGTGATGATTTAGAAGAATTTGCCAAATCTCACATCCATCTTGATATTGATGCTATACGGAAGGAATATTTTAAACGCATTAAAACCAGTTTTGACAAACTTTTAGAAAAAATCAACTCTCCCAGTGGAGTGCCATTTAATGAACGATACCGCTATCAACTACAATCTTTATGTATCGATGCAGATTATGTAATTGATATCCACAGTTCCTCTAATCAAGCTATAGATTATTTGTATGGCTTCTGGCGTAGAGAAGAAAGTGCTAAATATTTTCTTTTGGATTATGGGATTTTACTTGACGAATATGATGGAGATGCTTTTGATGAAGCATTTATCAAGCCGTGGTTAGCGCTGGAAGATCATCTGGAAAAGCTGGGAAACAAAATCAGATTTGATATAGACTCTTGGACGCTGGAACTGGGTTCGGGAATGCAAATGAATCCAGAGTCGGTAACGAAAGGAGGTCGAGGAATCAAAAATTACTTGGCACAAAAAGGTATGTTAGCAATTTCTGGCTTTCCGTTGTCTGAAACTGCATCTGAGAAAATAACTTTTGTGTCCAAAAGTACGATTATCAAATACTATGCTCCAGTAGGGGGCATGATTCAAGCAAGAGTTGCGCTAGGTACTTCAGTAAAGGCTGGAGACAAACTTTACCAGGTTATAAATTTTAACAAACAAGACGAGTTCCCGATAGTGATTGATATCTGTGCTGAAAAAGCTGGTTTAGTGTTTGATGTCTCGACGAATCATGCGGTTAACGAAGGAGAATATGTATTATCAGTGATGTAGGTGTTCTCAAGAAACGCACGGATTATGGAAGATGGCACGACGACAGACGCGACATTCGATACCAATCAGGGTGAAATTTTAAGTGAGGTTGCCGGATTTAGCATTCCCCAAGCACCAGACGGGTTTAAGTCAGGATTTATTGGCATTATCGGACGTCCCAATGTCGGTAAATCGACACTGATGAATCAGTTGGTGGGACAAAAAATTGCTATAACTTCGCCAGTGGCGCAGACGACGCGAAATCGACTCCGGGGAATTCTGACAACACCGGAAGCGCAGATAATCTTTGTAGATACGCCAGGGATTCACAAACCGCATCACCAATTAGGGGAAGTGTTGGTAAAAAATGCCCAAATTGCGATAAATTCAGTTGATGTGGTGCTGTTTGTGGTGGATGGTTCGCAAGAAGCAGGAGGAGGCGATCGCTACATTGTCGATCTTCTAGAGCGAACAGAAACACCTGTTATTCTGGGATTGAACAAAATTGACCAACAACAGAGCGATTCTGAATGGTTGGATGATAGTTACACTAAACTGGCGGAACCTCACAACTGGGAGATTGTGAAATTTTCGGCGCTGACTGGCGACGGAATGGAGGGGTTGCAGCAAGTATTATGCGATCGCTTAGAAACTGGCCCTTATTACTATCCTCCAGATTTAGTCACCGATCAACCAGAACGCTTCATCATGGGGGAACTGATCCGCGAACAAATTTTGCTCTTAACTCGCGAAGAAGTTCCCCACTCAGTAGCAGTCACAATTGACAGAGTAGAAGAAGAACCTACCATTACCCGCCTTCTCGCCACCATCTACGTTGAACGTCCCTCCCAAAAGGGGATTTTGATTGGCAAAGGAGGTACTATGCTCAAAGCCATTGGCAGCGATGCTCGTCAACAAATCCAAAAATTAATTGCTGGTAAAGTTTATTTGGAGTTGTTTGTTAAAGTGCAGCCGAAATGGAGGCAATCTCGACTACATCTATTAGAGTTGGGGTACAGAGTAGAACAGGAATGAACCGCGAATACGCTGCATAGCGCGAAGGGAGAAACAGAAGGGTTTTCTTCTTCTTGTTTCTTCCTTCCTGTCCTAAGCGCTAACGCGCTGGCTACGCCAACGCGCCTAAGCGCTAACGCGCCGGCTCCGCCAACGCGGTTTATTAAATCTCCAAACGTTGATAAATCTCCTCTAAATGCTGCAAATGGTGCTGCGGAGCGAAACACGCCTCAACTTCTTCAGTTGAAAGATGCTGTGTAACGCGACTATCGTTAGCAATCAAATCGTGAAAATTACCTTCTGGTTTGTTCCAAGCTTGATGAGCGCAAGACTGCACAATTGCATAAGCGTCCTCGCGACTGACTCCTTTTTCTACCAGAGTTAGCATCACCCGTTGGCTGAAGACAACGCCGCCGTAGACGTTCATATTTCGCTCCATGTTTTCGGGATAAACCAACAGGTTTTTCACCAAGTCGGTGATTTCCACTAACATGAAGTGAGTTATGGTGCAGGAATCTGGCAAAATCATCCGTTCCACGGAACTGTGAGAAATATCCCGTTCGTGCCAGAGTGCAACATTTTCCAAAGCGGCGACAGCATGACCCCGGACAACTCGCGCCATTCCGGTGAGGCGTTCTGAGCGAATTGGGTTGCGTTTGTGAGGCATTGCTGAGGAGCCTTTTTGTCCTTTGGAGAAGAATTCTTCAACTTCCAGAACGTCTGTGCGTTGCAGGTTGCGAATTTCGACAGCGAAGCGTTCAATTGTTGCAGCCACTAAAGCTAAGGTTTGTACAAAGTCGGCGTGGCGATCGCGTGAAATTACCTGAGTTGATGCGGTATCGGGTTCGAGTCCGAGTTTCTGACAAGCGATCGCTTCTACTCTCGGCTCAATATTGGCATAAGTTCCCACCGCTCCGGAAATCTTCCCAACCGCAACTTCTTTGCGAAGCCGGAGGAGGCGATCACGCGATCGCATTACTTCCGCCAACCATCCCGCCAGCTTAAAGCCAAACGTAATCGGTTCCGCGTGAATGCCGTGAGAACGTCCAATCATCACCGTATTTTTATGCTGCTGCGCCTGCTGGCGAATTGCTGCAATCAAATCCTCGGTTCGTTGCAGCAGCACATCCAAACTCGCTACCATTTGCAGCGCCAATGCCGTATCCAGCACATCGGAACTGGTTAATCCCAGGTGAATGTAGCGTCCCGCATCCCCTACATATTCGTTGACATTTGTCAAGAAGGCGATCATATCGTGGCGGACTTCAGCCTCAATTTCCAGTACCCGCTTCGGGTCAAAATCAGCCTTGGCCTTAATTTCCTCCACCGCCTGGGTTGGAATATAACCCAGTTCAGCTTGGGCTTCACAGACTGCAATTTCAACCTGGAGCCACGTCTTCAGTTTATAGGTATCAGTCCATAGATTGCCCATTTCAGGCAACGTATAACGCTCGATCACAGCAAGTGTCGCAGAATACAACTGTCATATTGTACCTCTTGCTACTCTTGCTAACTACGATAGAGACTGAATTTGGTTGATTAGCCAAGCATACAATTGACTGCGACCCGTTTCACGACCCCTTCGTAAAGCTTCTTCAAGTAGGGTAAAAGTTAAAGACGGCAAAACTTGAGACTGGGTAATTTGCCTACTTCCATTATCAGCAATTGCAAAACAAATCAATTGTGCCTGACGTACATTTACCACCCAATATTCAGCAACTCCCAGTCTTTCATAGAGCATTCGCTTGCTGCCTATATCATCTGAAAAAGAAGTTTTAGAAATTTCAATTACTAAATCTGGTGGCGGGTAAGTATCTAAATCAACAATAGTTGTATCAGGGGGAATAATTTCGGCGTTTTTACCAATGTAAAATGCTAAATCTGGTTGAGCTTCGGCCTCTCCAGTTTTTCTAAAAGTACAGTTAGTTACTCCACTGATGGGGATGGCTCTGATACCACTGAATATGGCAACTGCATATCCAATAGAGAAGTTATCGTAGGAGTGGTCGTAGCCTTGGGGAGTCATCTCTATCCGTAGTTGTCTATTGTGGTAATAGTATTTAGCTTTTTCTAGTTGTGGATCTGCACTAGCTTGTATGTACTCATCCCAAGTAGCGAGCGCCCATTCATTTATTGGTAATTTGGTTTGTAAGTTACTCATTGATTACTTGAGCAAATTCACAGTATTAGTACCTGGATATCGGAACTGCACCCCATTCCAACCTTCATCGGTAAGAGTCACATCATAATGACTATTACCGGATTCATTCATCTTTTTATTCATCCCAACTTGCCGAGAAACACAAATATATTATAATCACTGCATTCTATCTATTGTACGGTATTGAATTGCTTCCGCAACATGATGGGTTTTGAGGTCATCATCACCAGATAAATCGGCAATTGTCCGCGATACTTTGAGAATGCGATCGCTTGCTCTTGCCGATAAACCTAATTTCCGAATTGCTGCCTCTAATAAGTTGCGAGAAGCATCATCTAACTTGCAAAATTCTCTAAGGTGATGACTTTGCATTTGAGCATTGCAACCCACTTTAGATGTATCCTCTTTAAATCGAGTATGAGCGCGATCGCGTGCTACTTGCACTCTCGAACGCACTGGTGCAGAATCCTCGCCAGTCGGTTGTCGCGTAATTTCTTCCGGCTTCAAGCGATTAACTGCAACTTGCAAATCAATTCGATCCATCAAAGGGCCAGAAAGCTTCGCCCAGTATTGTTCTCGTTGTCGAGGCGAACAAGTGCAAGCTTGAATCGTATCGCCGTAGTAGCCGCACGGACAAGGATTTGTACTGGCAACTAAGGTAAACTGAGCAGGAAACGTTACAGATTGTTTTGTGCGGGAAATGGTGACAAAGCCATCTTCTAAAGGCTGACGTAGGAATTCCAGCACATCTCGCTTAAATTCCGTTAATTCATCCAGAAAAAGTACACCCCTGTGTGACAGAGAAATTTCCCCTGGACGCGGAAAACTGCCGCCGCCGACCAGGGAAGGGCCAGAAGCAGAATGGTGCGGACTGCGGTAAGGGCGATCGCTTACCAAAGATCCTCTATTCTTAAGTAAACCCGCAACAGAGTGAATTTGAGTAACTTCTAGAGCCTCGTCAAAACTTAACGGCGGTAGAATTCCTGGCAAACGTCGCGCTAACATCGTCTTACCACTACCAGGCGGCCCCACAAATATTAAGTTATGTCCCCCAGCAGCCGCAATTTCTAAGGCACGACGGGCATGAACTTGTCCTTTCACATCCTTCAAGTCTGCACCGCCCAAAACCGTTTTTGCCAACTCCTTTCTACCATCCAGCTGCATCGGCGTATAACGCTGTGGCGAATTCAAAAAGTCAGCTACTTGCGATAAATTTTTGAACCCATACACCGCCAACCCTTGCACAACTGCTGCTTCCCGCGCATTACCGTCTGGAACCACTAAACCAGCAATTCCCAACCTTTGAGCCGCCGCCGCAATTGGCAGCACGCCAGCCACCGGACGCAAAGAGCCATCCAGGGAAACTTCCCCCAGAAACAAATAATCTCCTAACATCTGAGCGCTCACCTGCTCAGATGCAGCCATGATGCCTACACTAATTGGTAAATCAAAACTGGGGCCTTCCTTTCGCAAATCTGCGGGTGTCAGGTTAATGACAATTTTCTTCATTGGGAAGGCATAACCAGCATTTTTCAGCGCCGCCTTCACCCGCTCTTTTGACTCTTGAACTGCGGTATCTGGCAATCCTACCAGCACAGTTCCCGGCATTCCTGTTGATACATCGACTTCCACGCCCACTTTTACAGCATCGATACCAACGATAGATGCACTCCAAACTCTGGCAAGCATTGCAATCTCCGCGAAACTCTGAATCTTTTATTAGAGTTCCCGCGATCGCTTCAAGTTTATCGTCGGAGCGTAAAATGTCTGCAAGCACAGCTAACTAGATCAACATGACCCCATCCACAGACACAATATTTAGCAAGATTATCCGCCGGGAAATTCCCGCCGACATCGTTTATGAGGACGACTTAGCCCTCGCCTTCAAAGACATTCAGCCCCAGGCACCCGTTCACATCCTCGTCATTCCCAAAAAGCCTATACCCCAGCTTGCCGATGCCGAATCACAAGACCACGCCCTCATGGGTCATTTGTTATTGACTGTAAAGCGCGTTGCCGAACAAGCTGGACTCAGCAACGGCTATCGCGTCGTAATTAACAATGGCGACGATGGTGGGCAAACCGTACCCCACCTGCATTTACACATCCTGGGCAAACGCCAGATGAAATGGCCCCCAGGTTGAATCAGCAAGGGAAAAAAAATTTTTGTTGAAAAGCTTTACAAAACTCAATAGAAGGTTTAATCTAAATACAGGTAGAGAAAACACTACCTCAGAACCTTCAAAACTAAATCACGCAATCATAAACCAATGACCACAACCATTCAACGTCGCGAAAGCGCCAACGTATGGCAGCGGTTTTGTGAGTGGGTTACATCGACCGACAACCGCCTTTATGTAGGCTGGTTCGGCGTTCTGATGATCCCCACCCTGCTATCCGCAACCATCTGCTTCATCATCGCCTTCATCGCCGCTCCCCCAGTGGACATCGACGGTATCCGCGAACC
>NZ_JAMPKJ010000091.1 GCF_039962115.1 Funiculus sociatus GB2-C1
GATGCTTGTCGCCGGATGGGAGTAGAGGGAGTCAGTACCCACAGCTTTAGGCGAACTGCTCTGACTCAAATGCACAATGCTGGGATACCGCTGCGACACATTCAGGAGATATCCGGACACAATGACCTGGGTACTTTACAGCGGTATCTAGAAGTATCGCCAGAGCAGAAGCGTAAGGCGGTATCGATGATTGGTTGGTGAAGGTCAGAGCCATCTGCGAGCGCCTGATTATTTTTGAAAAGACTGCTTTTCACGGACAATGGCTCTGACTCATAACAGGTGCTGGCTTATCATCCTCCGCCAAAATATCACATTCTACTTGACTAAGACATTTGAGATGCATCTGTTCCAAATCGTTCAATACTGTACTCGCCTCAGTATCAAACTTGTAATATTCAGTTAAACTACTCAATCGATAATTAAAGAGCTGGTAATGATGTTTGAAATATAGCTCAACGTTGCTCCTGTGTTCCCAAGTACCAAGTATCTTGAGTTCCACACTTTTGTAGTGCGAGCGCAAATACCGCTTAATTTTTAGCATTCGTTCTTCAATCGGTCGCTTAGTCACACCAATTTTATAAAGAGTTTCACTATCACCCTCTACTTCTAAATAGTACAAGCGATGCTCCAGAATTCGTCTGAGCTGAGTTCGGTAAAGCCATAAATCAATTGAACGTTCTTTCAAATCCAGGGATTTAAGAACAAGAGCGAGTTCCACCTGTCGTTCTATATCAGATAATTTCTTGAGGAGAAGCGGCTCCTGAATCTGATTGAATTCTTTAAAGGGCAGCGCTCCTACTGGAATCTGGCCAAGCTATGTAAATTCGTAGCCGGGAGGATTTTGATAGGGATTCTTCTGTAATAATTTTGCTTTGATTAATGGCTTAAGGTCAACGGAGAAAGGAATACTCCAGCCATTCTGTCCGCATGATTTCCAAAAGGTTTTGGGCAATTGCAGTGGCTGACCTGATAGCTCAATATTGAAGTTGTCATACAGGGGAAGCTCCGGGAAGTCTCCCTTAACTGTCACAGAACGACAACTTGACTCAACACGAGCGAAATGATGTTCCTTGACTTGACCGATGCCCTATCAATTGTAGTGGTACAAGTTCCGACTCCTTTACAGGAAGAGGTGTACCAACCCCTTTGAAGAGTTTTGTAACGAAAAGTTTCATTTGGCATAAATTTGGCGCTTCATACCTGAGACAAAAATAGAGAGTTCGCCTTGGCTCTTTGATAGTTAAAGCGTAGGTTGCGGTAGTTATGTCAGACATCAATGCCTTAATTGACGAAGGTCTGGAGAGAATGCAAGACCTCTCCCAGGACGCGGATCGTGCCTTAGATGGAGTAAGTCAAATTGAGCAATTCTTAACAACCTTAACGGAAAGCCTTTCTAATACAGAACAGTCAGCTCAAGAAAGTTTTGAAACCTTAGGGAATAAGTTCACAGAGACCGAGCAAAATCTGGAGACCGAGTTACAAAATGCCAAGGAGGACTTGAACGAACTGCGGGAAAAAGCCGGGGCGTTAGAAACTCAGCTAGAGGAAATGGCTAATGAAATAAAAAGCCAGCTGAGTGACTTGAGGAGCCAGGCAGAAGAAATGCTTTCGCAAATCGAAGAAAAGGCGCAAGAAACCCAAGAAAATCTTAGTAGTTTATCCCAGCAGTCTCAAGAGTTTGAGTCTAATGCTGATAGTTGGGAAGATACTGCTACCAGTAATATTGAGGCGCTGCGTAAAGCCGTTGAGACAGCGAGAAATGGCTTCAACGAAAATCAGACTGAGTTGATGGAACAGTTCGGAACGCTTGAGCAGGAAATCGGCGAAAAGCTAGAAGTTGTGATGGAAGATTTTGGTGAATTGATGGAGGAGAATAATAACCAGTTAACAGAACTCGATAATGCTCTAGACACAGCTGCTAATAAGGCACTTACAGAGATAGGGCAAAAGTTTATGGAGGCTAACGGTGAGATTAATAATGCGGCACAACAATTGGCTGAGGCTCTATCAACTTTGGGTGAATCTAGTACAGACAATTGTGAGCAGATAAATGACAAGTTTGGTGAAGTTATAGACAAGATTGGCGAGGTGGTTGAGATTATTCAAAAGGTTATGCCAGTTCTAGAAGAGGTAGAGGAAAAACTGGGCTAGTTCATAGACTACGTGGATAAAGGAGAAGTAGAGGATATGGAAATCGTACTCTTGGTTTTTATCGTTGTTGGGTTTGGGCTACTTATTGCTAGTGCAAATGGAAGCAGAAAGTTCCGTCGTTCTAGTAGGCGTGGTGGAAGTAGCAACAACAGCTACATCGACTACGGCGGCAGTTCTAGTAGCGATTACGGTAGCAGTTCTGGTAGCGACTGCGGTGGCAGTTCCGGCGGCGACTACGGTGGTGGTAGCTCTGGTGGTGACTGCGGTGGGGGCAGTTAGTTATTGACTGAGCGATCGCATACTACACTCAAACCAGTTGGATTTACATTGCATTAATTTACAGCAAGAGATCGCATTCCAGAGCAGGTATCGAAACGAAAATTGTTTCCCAAGGGACATGGTGTAAATTGTCATGGCAGAGGTTGTAGAGCTTAATCAAACCGTTGAAGAAACCAGTGAGAGTTTAGATCGGCTTTTGGCTGTTCTTGAGCAAGCTTGTACTCAATTTGATGAAGTTTGTTCAGAAATTGAATCAGAAAGTGATGCTTTAAATGAAGGAACTGAAATAGCAACTCACTGGGAAGCATTAGCCCAAACTTTACAAGAGGCTGAAGATAATATTGAGAGTGCTGAAGCGGAAGTAATAGAGGAGTTAAAGGGGCTACAACAGGTCACGACTGAGGGAGTCGAAGGATTAGATGAAGCTCTACAAACCCTCGAAGAAATTCACAGTGCTTTGGAGACAGAGATTAATGAGAGTAAAACCAAACTTGAAGGAGAGATGACGGAAGTTGAAGAAGCTTTTGCTGAGATGGTAGAAGCGGTTGATCAGGTTGAAGAGTCTCTAACTGAGGCAATCAATGAAACAAAAGAGTCATTTAATAATTTGGATGAAGCCGTTACAGACCTTGAGCAACAAGTAGAAGCCTTTTCTGAAGTAGACACAGATTTTGAGGAATTGATTAGTGAGATTACTGAAAGCCAAGAAGAAGTAGAAACTGCCTTAACTGATTTCAGTGAACAATTGAGTCAGGGAGAGAGTGAGTTAACAACTTCTTTTAACGATTGTGAAACAGAAGTAACAGAATTGTTTGACACGTTCAAGACAGAAGTTGAAGAAATTGCTGACAACTATAAAGAGGAAAGTTCAGAAGTTCTCTCCGATCTGGGTGAGGAGTGTGAGAACACGTTCCAAGAGGAGATAGAAACGGCTGTCGAGGAGGTAACTGGAGAGGTAGTTGAGGTGATTCTTGGTGAGGTGGATGAGAGTGCAACGGTGATGAATTCAGGAGAAGATACGACGGCTGAATTGGAGCCAATCTTGGCAGAGTTAGAGGCGGCGGGAACAACAATGGTTGCTGTTAATGATGCGCTGGAAGAAATTGCTGTTGGTTGATGGCTCAATAACTCTGCCAGTTTGGCGACGTTCATTACGTTAGGGAGATTTGAATTATGAGTGGAGCGGCTGACTTAATGCCCCGCGTTGAGCAAGCTAGGAGCGGTCACCAAAGAGCTGAAGAACTGTTGTCAGAAGCCAGAGGAATGCTGGGCAAGCCTGAGGAGCAGGCTCCCCCACCCGAAGAGGAAGGAGGATGGTTCGACAAGCT
Organism: Funiculus sociatus GB2-C1; assembly: GCF_039962115.1. Classification (NCBI taxonomy): domain Bacteria; kingdom Bacillati; phylum Cyanobacteriota; class Cyanophyceae; order Coleofasciculales; family Coleofasciculaceae; genus Funiculus; species Funiculus sociatus. The sequence continues at coordinate 3,759 of NZ_JAMPKJ010000091.1, forward strand.
CAAGGGCGCTAGTCACACGATTTTAGATGTAGCAGGTTTCATCCCTGTCGTGGGTACTGTAGCCGATTTAGCGAACGCAGGTTTGTATGCGGCGGAAGGTGACTATGCAATGGCGGCTTTATCAAGTGCGGCTGCTATCCCTTTAGTAGGTGATGCTGCTGCCGCTGCCAGACTAGGAATCAAGGGCGTAAATGCCGCTACGGATGCTGCTAGAGTTGCCGATAATGCCACGGATGCTGCTAGGGTGGCTGATACAGCTAGAGCTCCGCTAGATGATGTCTGCTTTGTTGCGGGCACAAAAGTACTTACAACCCAGGGAGCAAAACCTATTGAGTCTCTCATCATAGGTGATGAAGTTTACGCTCACGATCCAGTATCTGGGGAAAGAGCCAGTCACTGCATAAGCCATACTTTTGTTAGAACTGCACCTGTTGTCCTTGATATCCAGATTGGTGAGACAACAATCACTTGCACCCCTGAACACCCCTTCTGGATTCCGGATATTGGTTGGCAGAAAGCTGGAAAACTGGAGCTTGGTGATTCTCTTCTCACGAAAGCGAATCAAGTTGTTCAGGTTGACTCTATCAGCAGTCGAGAAGGCTCATTCACCGTCTTCAACATAACGGTAGATTGTCTGAACACCTATTTTGTCTCCCCTCTTGGCATTTTAGTTCACAACAAACCAGTACGGGTTAACCCACCAAGTCCCGCAGATAATTTGCTGGATAATGGTCGCCAGGTTCGAGGAAATTTTCCACAGACAGCTAGACCGAATGAGGTGTTATATCGGGAAGGTAGTGATGGACGTGTAACCCATTATCAAACATATGATCAGGATGGGTTACCTATCAAGCGAGTCGATCTGACAGGAAGACCTCATGGTGGTGTGCCGACACCACACATTTTAGAGTATACCCGTAACACAGATCCAGCTACCGGTCGAACCTTTGTCAACAAGCCAAGCCAAGTTCGTCCCGCTACACCTGATGAAATTCCAAATGTTTATTAAGTAATGTCTAGCTATACATCTGAGAGGAGCAAATGGAATCTGCACCGTACATTTTAGAAAAATTAATTTGGTCTGATGCTGATTTTGAACAGATGGGTTGGCACGATGCTTATGTTCATGCGATTGCAGCAATACCAGAAAATTTTGAATTGCTTTTCGATCTAGATTACATTGTCCAATGGATTAGCCCAGTTACACAAGATGAATATTTAACATTTTTGGTAGCACCAGCAACACTTGTTTTTAGAAATGTTTGGAATATAGAGTTACATCTAGAATCTCAATCTGGAGAGTTTTCGCTTCAGAATATTGACCGCCTGGATGAGCAGACTACACCAAACGAGAAGATGACGGATTGGCTATGGAAACTTGATGGAAATGAAGGTAGCTTGAGTTTCCGATCAACTGGCTATAAGCAATACTTTCGTAGGCAGCCAATTCTTACAAAATTCCAGCAGCTTAAGTTCGAGGAACGTGACGGTATATGCTTCAGCCGCACTGTTCCTTCAAAATAACTGACAGTATTCCAACGTTATCCTAAGAACATCTAAACATGAGTGCAACAGCAGAATCACTAGAACAAATGGCGACTGAAGTACCAGAAAAACTGAATACTTTAGTTGAGGAAACAAAAGAAGTTCAGACTGGCGTAGACGAGTTAGAAACTAGCCTTGAAGAAAAGCAATCCCAAGCAACAGAGCTTCTTAGTCAGATTGACACTGCTCTCGATGAACTTCAAACAGAAGCATCAACCCAGAAGACAGAGACACAACAAGCGGTAACTGAGTTAGAAAGCGATATTGAGACTTTAAAAACTGAAATCACTGAAGCGCAAGAGCAGCTAGTTAGTGAGATTCAAGAAGCTCAAGAAAAATTAACGGCTCTCCAAAGTCAGTTAGATGAAGGGCAGACAACTGTAGAGACGGCTGGTGAAGAAGTCGAGACGGCACTCAATGAGGCTCAGGAAAAAATTAATTCTAGTCAAGAACAGCTAGTCAGTGCCGTAGATTCGACTAAGCAGGAAGTTGATGAGCTGCAACAGAGCCTTGAAACGGCAAAAACAACTGCCAATGACCAAATTAACCAATTAACTGAGGAGATAAAAGAAACTCAACAAGAAGTCAGCGATAAGATTCAAGAAATCATTGATAGTTTTACTGACTTGCAAGAAGAGTTAGAAACAAAAGTCACAGATGTGCAGACAGAAATTGTGCAAAGAGAAGTTGAGCAATTGGTAGAAACTGCTCAGCAAAAGACAGAGGAACTCAAAGAGATGGTTGAGACTGCTGTTCAGAAGGTAGTAGACGCACTTCGAGATACGAGTAGCCAACTTACAGACGCAAAAGATGATGCCGTAAGTGAGCGTGAGGAGTTAGAACCACTCATTAATGAATTGAAAGAATTGATTGAACCACTAGAAGAAGGAATTGAGCGGGTGAAAGAAGCTGCTGAGAAAGTGGGAGTTCCATTTGGTTGATGAATAAGGGCTACGCTGTCAACCCGCCCGGAAATTAATTTCCGGGCTAATAGCTCAAGTCCGTTTTAACGGACTGAAGCCTCTATGTTCAGTCCTCTTAAGAGGACTTTAGCCATGAGCCAGGGATTAAAATCCCTGGTGGGTTGACAACGGAGCAGTTAGTTGAATTTCTCTTTTTCGTTACAAACTTATAAACCGAACAAATTGAAGGGGGAGCAATGGCTGATTTTCAGACAATGACATCAGAGACAACAGCTAAATTAACGACACTGCTTGGGCAAACTGAAGAAGCACAAACTAACTTGCAAGAGACGCAAGAACAGGTATCGAGAGTCCAAGAACAAGTTGAGACGGCTTGGACACAATTGAATGACCAGGCTCAGTCTCTACTAGAGCAGGTGACAAGTGGCAAAAGTGAACTGACTGCTGAAGCTGAGTCAGTCACTCAGATGCTAGAGCAACTTAAAAGTAGAATTGAAGCCTTGGGAGAAGAGCTGACGCAGGAGCTAGAGGAAACCAAGAATGCGATCTCTGCTTTAGATGATCGGATCGAAGCACTAACACCAGAACTAGAACAAAGCGTAAAAGACACTGAGGAATCTCTAAACTCTCTCCAAGAAAAAGAAATTGGCTCAGAAGTCAAAGAAATCATTTCCCAAACGACAGACTATTTACAAGACGTAGATAGTGAACTAGAAAGTCATCAAACAGCTATAGACCAACGAGTTGAAGCTCTGCAAACCTACATTTCTGAACAATGCATACCTGAAATCACTACGAAAGCGACAGAATTTGCCCAACAGCTCGAAGGAGTGGTAGAACACTTTACAGAGAAGTTCCAAGCGGTAGGAGATGCAACTGAACAAGCGGCGCAGGAGACAGTTGACCAGGTAAGCGAGGGTCAGAATAGCTTATTTGAAGAACTTACGAGTACAACTCAAAAAATTGAGGAACTGATGGAGATACTGAGCAGTGCAGTTAATGAAGCGAGTGCAAGCGTGATAGATGCTAATGCTACCTTGGTCGATGGCATCGATTTAACAAATACTGGTTTCAAAACAGCGACAAATTTGTTAACAGAAGCCAAAGATGCTCTAGCACAGGTTTAAGTAGGTAGGCAGGATTAAATCAAAAATACTACTAAACAGCTCCCTCATTGCCAAGCAGGGAGCTGTTTTATATCTTTTAATGACTACGTACTTAAGTCAAATTCGCTTGAGTTTCTGTAACTCACTCAGCTCCTTTCTCAAATTATTCTGTTGTTCTTTACGTTTACTCATCCGCAATTTGAGTGGTAACTGACTACCTTCTGCTTCTGTAACAAATTGCTCGGCAAGCTGCTTAACGGTTTTTATAAGTTCATCCAACCGTTGTTCTTCTACTTCTAAAGCTTGTATGATTTTTTGGCTAATTTTTTCTACCAAGCGATTTTTCACAAGAGACTGATAGTAACTACGCAACTCATTTCTCATTTTCTCTACGGCTTTTTCTTGTTCGGCTTCCTTAAAGTTTTGGTAAGTACGCTTCAAAAACTTAAACAAAAAGTAACAAATACCAGCCAGAAAAAGAAATGATATCAAAGGGGCATTTTGAAACGCTCCGCCTATCGGTTGAGTAAGCTTCTGGATGATCTGTCTTCTACCACCAGCAATTCCCAGAACACTCAAGAAGCTGAACATGAACATAAACTGCATCCATTGGCTTCTGACCTTCTTAAGAAGATAAAATAACGGAGAAACTTCTTGATATCGAGTTTCACAAGAAGGTTTTTTGAGGGACGACGCAAAGATTTCTTGAAGGTCAATCGTTTGTCTAGGCTGCAAAGCGGAATAGCTTAAATCTAGAGCCGGAATAGAACTTAGTGCTTGATAATTTTTCTGAAAAAGCCCTTTCAATCCCCCTTGATTATAGCGAGTACAAATTCGTTCCCATTCTTCATTAGCCCACTGACTTAGTTCAGCTCGACAAAGGTCTATCAATGCAGTATTTGCATCGACAATTTTCTCTTTAGGCTTACTACTTTTAACCCCTCGTCGCTCTGTCACCTGTTTAGTGACAATTGCCCTCAGCTCAATATACTTACACCCCTCTTTCTTTATGACCTGAGACTTTAACTTATCTACAGCTTCGCTGATTTTAGAGGTGAGACTTTCGCTCAAATACTCATCTAATAAGTTTGCCCTTGATTGACTGAGTTTAGCTTTAGCCTGTTTAAAAAGCTCTATTTTATCATCGCATAGTTGCCTAATACTTTTATCCGTTTTCTTTTGTAAGTCCTCTCCTTTTCCTCCTCGTATTTTTGCTTCATCTTGCTGAATTTCGGTTTCTAGAGCTTTTTCTTGATTATTGAAAAATTTTTCTATTAAAGCGATTTGGGATACCGCCTGTCCAGTCAGCCGTTTTATCAAAATGTCTTCAGGCTTACGCTTGACTAATTTTTCTAGGGACTTGCAAAAACTGTCTAGTTCCTTTGCATCTGGATCGGCAAGGGGCGATCGCAAAGGAACTAGCTCAAGAGATAAGCTAGAATTTTGATTTTGAAGCCGAGCCTTAACTTCAGCGATGCTAGTTTTGATTTCTTGAGCTACCGGGTGATGAGGCTCTGGGAGTTCTACCACTACTACAAGTAAAGAAATTGGACTAATACTAGCCTTCTCAATCAGCTGCTTTTCATCGGCTGTTAGCATCTGGTTGGGTTCAAGCACTAAACACAAAATATCGCAGTCAACCAGCTTCCTGTAAAATTCATCGACCTTAGAAGAAACGTCGCTATCCAAATGGGATTGACACTCAAAGATAAATTCTGGACTTTTTTCAGTTGGATTTTCGTAACCTAGAGTGATGCGATCGCCCGATCGTAACACTTGACGATCTTGTAACCGCTGACCATTTAAATAAGTGCCATTGGTGCTGTTGAAGTTGCAAATTTGCCAAGTTGGATGGCTAGAATCAACTTCGGAATTTGAGACAGATTGGATTTCGGCATGACGTCCAGAAACCCATGCGTACTGGTTTGGCAGACAAATCTGACACTGAGAGTCATCGCGCCCAATCAGTACTCTGTGATTAATAGGAAGCTCATAACGAGTCTGCTGTAATCCAGCCGTGCTGGCAGAAGAAACTTGAAGAATGAGAGCAGCAGCTGGTTCGGGAGCAGCTTGTTCAGGCTCCCTAGGCAATAACATCCTCTGAAAATTGTAGAACTCTGGCAGAGGCTTGTAACTACTAAGAAAGTTTTGTAGCGCTTGAGCCGGGGCTGGGTTATGACTAACAATTTGCACCGTAAGTTTCCCTTGTCTCAAAGAATCGGCAATTTTTACCAATTCTTGCTCAACTACCTGAAATGTCTCATTTTGGGCAGTTCTGGCAGCAACAAATTGCTGAATTTCCTGAAGGCGATTTGCCAATTTATCAGATTTGAGTGACATCGCTTTGTACAGCTCCTGAAATCTGCTTTCCTTAATTAAATACCCGGCTAAAAACGTTTCGGCTCCCTACGGTACTTGCCAAATCTTGATTGTCTTGTCCTGACTGCTACTAGCAATAGTCTGACCGTCAGGGCTAAAAGCTACAGAATTAATCGGGTCGGCATTCCCAAAGAAAGTATGAATCAAATCGCCAGTATGCAAATTCCAAATTCTGATTGTTCCGTCCTTACCACCGCTGACAATCGTCTGGCTGTCAGGACTAATGGCGACTGATTCAACTGAGTCTGAATGCCCTGTAAGAGAATGGAGTAATTCCCCGGCGTAGAGGTTCCAAATCTTGATTGTGCCGTCGGCGCTGCCACTGGCGAGAGTTGCGCTGTTGGAAGCGATCGCCACCGAATTAACCTGACCCGAATGCCCTCTAAGAATGTGGAGGAGTTTCCCCGTATGCAACTCCCAAATCTTGATAGTGTTATCCAAACTGCCACCAGCAAGGAGCCACCCATCTGCGCTGATTTCAATAGAAGAGAAAGCAGCTGTATACCCGGAAAGGGTGTTAAGTAGTTTACCCGTATTTAGATTCCAAATTTTGATGGTGCTATCCTCACCGCCACTGGCAAGCGTCTGACCATCAGGGCTAATAGCAACTGATAAAACTGACCATAAATGTCCTTTAAGAGTACGGAGCAGTTCACCTGTATGCAAATTCCAAATCTTGATCGTGTTATCCTCACTGCCGCTCGCCAAAGTCTGACCATCAGGATTTACGGCAACATCGTAAACCCTTCCTGAGTGGTCAGAAAGAGTTTGATTTGAGTTCTCTGTTTTTAGATCCCAAATCTCAACTATCTGGTCTACGCTACCACTGACAAGCGTTTTTCCGTCCGAACTGAAGGCAACCGACTCGCTGGTGAAGGAGCTAGTAAGTGTATCTACTAGAAATTCTTCTTGCGGGACAGTTAGCGTCGAGGAGTTGCCACTCTGATATCTAGAGCCAAAACCAACAATAAAAATTAAAAAAATAGCGATTCCTGTTACAATCAATCCCGCTCCAATTAATAGAGAAATTTTTTGAGAAAGGGTAAGAACTTTAATCAGGTTAGGCAATTTACGGGTGTCTTTCTTGCTCCTAACTTTGTAAGCCCGGGTCAAAATCGGAGGATGTTCAATCGCTGAATCAATTTTTTCGCTCAGCCGATCAGAAATTGGCGGTGCGTTTTGCTCAGATAATTCCGGTGCAGGTTGAGCTACTGAAGGCGCTGGTGATTGAGGGGAGGTAACTATCTCTGTCGGTAGTATAGGGCGACTGGCGATTTCTGTTCGTGGAAATCTAGGGGAATTTGCAATTTGCGTTGATGAGTTTAGGTTGGTTAGTTGTTGGATAGCTTGCAGCGTTTCTGCTACAGACTGGTAGCGATCCTTGAAGTGATAGCGCACCATCTTGGTTAGGACAGCTTCTAGCCCAGAACTAATCTGAACCTGTTGCTGCCACAAGAGTTCACCAGTCCCAGAGTCTTCCTGAAATTGTGTCGGATTTAACCCCGTTAATGCTTGGATGCCAATAATTCCCAGCGCATAAATGTCGCTGTTGGAACGAGGTTTGCCTTGCCCTTGTTCGGTGGGCATATACCCTGTAGTGCCAATAGCTACCGTTATATTTGGCTGTTCTGGCGGCACTACTAGCTGTGTCCGCACTTGTTTAACGGTGCCAAAGTCAATCAGAACTAATTTTTTGTCCCGGTTACGTCGGATGAGATTATCGGGTTTGATATCGCGATGGATGACTTCGTAGCTGTGAACAAAATCCAAGATGCTTAAGACTTCACAGAGCAGTTGGATAACTTGGCTTTCACTCCAGCGTTGACTAGGTTGTAGTTCCTCACTGAGCAGTTGCCCTTCAATGAATTCTTGTACTAAGTAGAACTCTTGGTTTTCTTCAAAGTAGGCTAACAGTCGGGGAATTTGGTCATGGTAGCCCAATTTTTCTAAGATTTCGGCTTCGCTACAGAATAAACGCCGAGCAATTTGCAAACATTCGGAATCGCTACTAGCAGGTTTGAGGTGTTTAACGACACAGGTCGGGTTTCCAGGGCGACGAGTATCTTGAGCAATGTAGGTTTGACCAAATCCACCTCTGCCCAGGCTATCGATTATCTGATAGCGTCCGTCTAGTAGCTTGCCGAGCATTGGGTGACTTACTGAGGTGGAAAAATCATCAGTAGCAGTATTTCTGGGCATAAGGACTGTACTCTCAAGACGTATGGAGCTGGCGTAAGCTTTTGGTGCCTTAGCTTGAAGTTCATCAGTCTGCTTTTCGGGTAAACAAGTGAGAATTTGGGTTCGATTACCAAGATGAAACTAGCAAACCTCTATTTACCTCTCGGACTCAAAAGTCCAGAATTATGCGCCGCTTTACAAAAGTTCGCATTTAATTGAACAGCGAATCGATTTTGGATTTTGGATTTTGGATTGATTTCGCTTTTACTGGAAAGTGTCGAATAACAAATTATTAGCTGCCATTAACACATTAATGCTGCCCAGGAATAAAATAATGAAAGCTTTGATTGTAGAGGTTTTGGTTTAAGTTCAGTGGCGTAAAAATAACTATATTATTCAAGCAATTGTATTAATTTTAGCTCTCTAAATTTAGACAGAGCAAGGGCGCTCTGGTTATTTCAACACTCAATAACATTTTTTTAGCAGCAAATAATCTGTTATTCAACAGCTATCTTAGCCACTTTCTTATTGTTGCGATCACACTTAGTTTCTTTGTACAAGAAATAGAATTAGACTTTAAAGAAATCATCCAAAGTCCAGAAGCGAGCGCTCCCCAATTTAGTTACGCCTTGCCACTGCTCTCTCTCCTCCTGACTTGATGCCTTCAACCCTTTTAGCTGGAAATAGCTTTGCCACTCTCTGTCTGGTGACAGCGCACTCTAAGCTATTCCTACTTCTGAGTCCCAATCCCATCCTAAAGATGCTTGCCACTCTCACTGACATAGAGACTGTTTTTCATATAGTCATGCAGCGAATCTTAACCGAGTACTAGTAGATTATCTAGATATAAATTCTTCAAAATCACTGTACCGTTTATGTTGTGCAAGGGTAGCATCTTACTGTCAGAACTTAAACTTAGTCTAACAATGTCTGAACTTTTGTGAAAGGTTTTAAGTTTCTTGCCATGATTGCTCAAGAGTTTGAAGGTTTCACAATCCATTAGACTTATCCTTAATATAAACAAACTGTAATAATAGAGAATAATTTTAAATTTATGTATCTCTAGTATGACAAGCCTTCTCAAACGCATTGAATCCTATCCACATGAAGCAAAGCGATTAGTTGGCATTGACTATGACTTATTTCTAAATTTAGTCGCTTTAGCTGAAGAAAGGTATTTACAAAAACAAGCAGAAATTGGAATAACGAAAATATAGCCTCCGGCATACGCTGTGCGATTAGATTAATGCTAAAGACGGCGGACGTAAACCGGAACTGCCTGCTCAAGAAGGAATTTGTCTAATTATAATTTATTTAAGACAAAAACCCATCTTTGAAATTTTAGGTTTACTCTTTGATATCTCTAAGACTAAAGCCAATGATGCTTTTCCTTATTAGGTAAATATGAGAGAGAGAGATTTTGCTAGCTTCTCAAATAGAAGAAGTTGAAGAGGATGCCGAAAAGTATAAACAATTACGGAAAGCCTTAACCGATTACCAGTTAATAGTCGATGGCTCTTTCGCTGCACATTACAAGACCTGTAGACTACGAGGAGCAGAAAAAATACTACTCAGGCAAGAAAAAATGCACACTCTCAAGAATCAATTCATCGTTTTACCGCAGGGGGAAGATATTGTAGACGTTGTTAGTGGTGAACTGGGTAAGACAAATGACATTAATTTGTTTAGAAAAACTTCTAAACAAATTTGACAAAGAGCAAAATTTCCTGGGAGATAAAGCCTATAAAGGAGAATCAACCGTCACAACTACCCATAAAAAGCCCAAAGATCAGGAATTGAACGAAACTCAGAAACAAGAAAATAAAGATTTATGCTCTCAGCGAATCGGCGTAGAACCTTTGATATGTTTGGTCAAAATATTTCACGTACCTAATGAGAGATTGCGTCTCGTTCGTGAATAATATACAAAAGTAATATTAACGCTTTGTGGTTTAGTCCGCCTGCCTCTTAAAAAGAAAGTTTTACTGCCTCTTAAAAGTTTCTAAGCTCTCAGACAAAACTTGGACAACTATTTTCGCTTATTTGAGAGAAGTTTTGATAAAACAGCCCGATAATCGTCCCAAACCATTATTTCACCGTAGATAAGCTGACCCAATCCCTGTTGGGCAAGGAGGCGTCAAAACCAGACACCGAAGGGCATCTATAATTTGCGGATAGGTCTATTGAGGCAATGATTTTGCTATCGGGGCTAATTCCCACGCTGTAGGGCTGTATTTTGTGTCCCTTAAGGATTATTGCTCTTTCTGCCGTCCAAGTTCCAAAGTCTCACTGTACTGTCGTAATAGGATAAGGCGATTGTTCTGCCATAGGGGCTGAAGCTACCCCTATGTAGTTCAGAGCGACATGACACAAAAGTTTTAAGCAAAGTACGATTACGGTTCCAAAGATTCAATGTCTTGCTCTCATGAACTGAAGCTTTTGGATCGCTACTAACTGAAGCCAATATTATGCCATCTGGACTGAAACCCACATTTGTAGCGACCGAAAAGTCCTACCTTTCGAGGGTTTTGAGCAAGGTGTCATCACTGCTCCAAATTGAACTGTACCGTCCTTAGTGATTAAGGCCAGCATCTTGCCATCAGAGCTGAAACTCACATGATACCCTTCCCAACGGTTACACTCTCTGACCCCATGAACTGCCTGCTTTAGCGCAAGCACAACCAGCATTCGGGTTTGAGCTAGTCGCTTCCCCTTGAGCACATACAATTTCTTAGGAGAGCGATACTTGAGTAGCATAGAATTTGATACGCGATCTAACACAAGCTAGGAGCCATTGAGCTGTCTGTGCATATTATAGTCTGTCAACAATTTGCGCTAATCCCTTGCTATATAGTAGTACCCGCCATTAGACAGTACAAATCAGGAGCCTTAACTTAGTACCATTCAGCCATATGGGGCTTAACTTTGCGGGAATCAACTCACTTGTGGAAAACAGTAAACAGCAAAGCAGACTGCCAAAATTTATGCAGCAACTTGGGTTTCCAGGAAACTTGAGGCGACTAATAATTGTCTTCCTGCTGGTTATCGCGTTAATTTTTATCCTGTTTCCGAAGCCAGTTACTTTATCTTTTGTTGTATCGAAGAATGAAGTTGAATATTGGAGACCACTGATCGATCAATTCGAGGCTAAGAACAAGAGTATTCGTATTGACCTAGCAAACCTTAGTAAGACTAAGCTAGTAAATCCAGCTGACACCGATCGGTTAAAAGCAACTTATATCGAAGGTTTTGAGGGTAAGTCACAGCCTTTTGACCTGATTTACATGGACATTATCTGGGTTCCCGAATTTGCCGAAGCGGGGTGGCTGATGGATCTTACCAAGGAGCTTTCGCAGCAGGAATTTAAAAAGTTAGAATTAAACGAATTTCTGGTTAGTGAGGTCGATAATGGGTACTATAACGGCAAGCTGTATCGGATTCCCTTCCGCACTGATGTAGGCGTGCTTTACTACCGTAAAGATTTGCTCAAAGAGGCAGGATACTCACCGCCAGAAACTTTTGAGGATTTGATAAAAATTTCCCAAGCACTGCAAAAACAGAAAAAAGTTCCTTGGGGCTACCTCTGGCAGGGTCGGCAAACGGAAGCACTTGCAGCAATGTTTGTTGAGGTGCTTAAGGGCTATGGTGGCTTCTGGATTAAAGATAAAACAGTAGGACTTGGTCAGCCAGCAGCAATACAAGCAGTTGAGTTTTTACGCAGCACGATGAAGCAGGGTATTTCTCCCGAAGGTATTACTACCTACGAAGAAGAATATACCCGCCGCCTATTCCGAGATGGTCAAGCAGTTTTTATGCGTAACTGGCCCTTTGCCTGGACTTATGCTAGCAGTCCAGGATCTTCTGTTCGTGGCAAGATTGCTATTAAACCTATGGTTCATGCATTAGGAGAAAGCAGTGGTGCCTGCAAAGGCGGCTGGGGCTTTGGCATTGCCAAAACCACAAGGCACAAAAAAGCAGCCTTGCAAGCAATTAAGTTCTTCACTAGTGCTGCCGTTCAGCGCCAGTTTACCTTGGCATATGGGTCTGTGCCAAGTCGTCGAAAGCTGTTTTTTGAGCCTAAAATTGTTGCCAGATACAGCCATTACCCAGAACTGCTGAACGTGATTGACAAATCTTGGGTTGCACGTCCACGCATTCCTCAATATGCACAGGCATCGGCTATTTTACAAAAATATCTGGGTGCGGCTCTTAATCCTGATGAGAATGGATATCCCAGCCCTCAAGAGGCAATGAATGCCGCCGCTCAGGAGACCCAAGAGCTATTGAAGGATATGTAATTAATTGTTTGGTGAGTTATTATTCCTTATCTCTACTGTGCCGTCAGCACTAGCGGTGGCTAAGTAATTATCATCTGTTGGGCTAAAGACAATGCCTACTAAGCTATTCTTGTCTGGATCGCCCTTGTTGGGAAATGTTTTCACTGAACGACCATTGGTTGTCCACACTTCTACAGTGCCATCAGTACTAGCTACGGCGATGTATTTCCCATTCGTAGGACTGAAGGCAACTGCCACTACGTTATCTTGTGGCAAGGATATAGCTTTTTGGTCGTTGCTATTATGTGTTTGCCAATTCCACACCTGTGCTTTGTTGTCCGAACTGGTCGTCGCTACATATTTCCCATCTGGGCTGAAGCTGACATTGATGATGTAAGTGTTGAGATTTAAGTGCGCGATCGCCTTGGGGCTGCTGCTGGTCATGTCCCATACTTGTGTAGTGCCGTCAGCACTAGCTGTAGTTAGATAATTATTATTTGTCGGACTGAAGGTAACATCAACTACATCTTCTGATGGTAGAGATATTGCTTTTTGGTCATATTTGTGTGCTTGCCACTCCCACACTTGTGCTTTATTGTTCAAACTGGCTGTGGCTAAATACTTTCCATCTCGACTAAAGCTGACAGCTCTTACGTAAGTCTTGTGTCTTAGAACCGCGATTTCGTTGCGGCTGTTCGTGTCCCATAGGTGTACCCTACCATCAGCGCTGGCAGTAGCTAGATATTTTCCATCCGTGCTGAAGTTAAGTGCTACTACAGGAAAGGGATTTGTATGCTGTAGAGTTTTGAAGCTGCTGATGCTACCGTTTGGGGTGATCTCCATCAAGCCTGCGGTAGAATCCAAACTAGCAGTGGCTATTTTCCTCTGATCTGGACTGAATTTAACAGCTACTACGCCATCTTCGTGTGATTGGCAAGCAACTTCCTTAAAGCTATTTCCCTTGACTTCCAACACTCGTACTGTGTTGTCCAAACTTGCTGTAGCTAAATATTTCCCATCCGAGCTGAAATCGATGTCACTGACATCGGTAGCAGGCAAATCGCAGGATTTCGGGGGAACGAATTCGTCAAAGACGATCTTCCCTATCCACACACCTACCAATAAGATTATGGAATATTTAAAGATCGCACGATAGAGAAGAGGCTGTTGAGGCCGTGGAAGCGTTTGCCCTCCCTCAATTGGTCTAGATGAACGACGACCCAAATCTTGCCAAGAAGGCGGCACCGCAGCGGGATTCTGAAAAATCACCGGCAACCAACTGGCACAGGGAAAGTTATCCTCTAAACCATGCAGCTTTTCTCGTGCTTCCCGCTCTGCCAAATAGAAAGACTTGCCAGAAGCCAAAGCCGCCAGAAAATCAGTTAAAAATGCCTGTGCCACTTCATCGGGCACCGGCTCGCGCATGACAATTATTTGCCCAATATGCAACTGTTCTAGCTCCAGCGCCAATCCCAACCCATCACAAGAGTTGAAAATCGCCACCTGCAACCCGTTAGCAACGGCATTTCTCAGGGCATAACTGAGTTCTTTAATCGTTAAGCTATCCGTCTGATTGATATAAATGCGACCCGTGTCACCTTCACTATTGCTATGACCCGCAAAAAAGAGGATATCCCAAGGTTGGTTCCATAGCGAATTGCTGATATTCTGGCGTTGAGGCTCTACCAGAAAGGTCGTTGCGGCATCAGGTAAATTTTCTAGTAACTGTCGGTCTGTCTGGACATTTATACCCGCACTATTGCCCAGAATCGCCAAGATTCTCACTTTATCTCGGTAAGTGGGCGTTTTCAATGAAGCTGGTTGTTCAGATTCTGGGGCACTGAATGCCACTTCCGCTAGTCGGTAATCCTCAATCAAATCCCACAGATGCCAGGGAAGTTTCCGCAATTGCACACTAGAGGTGCGAATCAGTACCCGTACTTCGTCAGAGGGCGATAATTGTTGGAGCCATTTCTCCCGAATCGGCCGGAAAGACTCTGAAACAAGCCAGTTATTCAAGCGCTTTCGCAGCTCAATAGCACAGTTATAGCACCCCTCACGCCACTGGTTAATGGAACCCCCATAAACAATTTTTTTGGCTTTGATTCGGAACGAATTGCCAAAACTACAATAGGCTGACTGCCACTGGTCAATTGCTTTAACCAAATCGGTTGCTCTTGGCAATTGCCCAGTAACTTCTATTGAAGGCCGCTCCCCCTCTGCCCCAATCTCCAGCGTGACCCGAACTCCTTGTTCCAAATCACCATCTAGCTTCAAGACAACTAACTTTCTCATGACCAGCACCCTGTACGAGTGTTCTTACCTTCAGATGACAAAATTTTCGCTCACGCTAATATTCCCCAAAGCTACCTTGACCGTGAAACATTCTCCCGGAAAACCGCTAAATTGCAATTGAATGAAATTATTGCTGCTTCTCGTTTGGGCTTCCATTAGCAGGGCACCCTCCTCATCCAGTGCCATCAGTTGGAGATTTGGCGGTAAATAGATTTGACCGCTTGTGGGACGCACCTCCACCAATATGTTCATTTCTTTATCATTTTCTGGAGTAAGCGCGACGGCTAAAATTACTGACTGGTCAGTCAGTTCTATCCCCAACTCGATCCGCTTACCCCTCTCAACACTAGCTTCCGGAGTGCTTCTAAGACTCAGAGCTAGATTAGCCCGTTGGGTACCTAAAACTGCTTCCATTGACTGCCAACTTGGCTCAAAAATGTTCTCAAACCATTGACTTAGGTTTACCCGCATCTTGACCGATTGGGTTTGGCCGATCTGACGAATGTGTAAGAGCAAATCTTCGAGCGATCGCAAACAGCCCACAGGTAACTCACCGCTTTCTGGAACCGTTGGGGTAAATCCTAGTAGCGTTGCTTCTCTCAACGATTTGTCA
>NZ_JAMPKJ010000092.1 GCF_039962115.1 Funiculus sociatus GB2-C1
ATCTGGAAACCCGAACTGAATTCCGATTAGTGACTAATTTACCAGCAGCAGGAGATGCAGCAGTTAGTGATGATGACATTAGGGATATTTATCGATTACGTTGGGGAGTTGAATTATTATGGAAGTTTTTAAAGATGCACTTAAAACTCGATAAATTAATTACAAAAAACGTCAACGGTATTACCATACAAATTTACGTTAGTTTGATAGCTTATCTAATTTTACAGCTTTTATGTATTCCCGAACAATGGGGTCATACACTATTAGATAAATTCCGCTATTTACAATGTTGTATGTGTCAAAAAATCAGTTATGTCCATTGGTTTGAGGAGATGATGTTATGTTGACTAATTTAGGCTTTTTAGACTTAGTGCAACTAACTATGTAAAGTTTTGTATCAGGATTCAACATTTCTGCTTTCTGCCTCTAGCTCTAGCAGCTGCTAATCCAGCAAAAGTTCTTTCTTTAATAATCTGCCTTTCACATTCAGCGATCGCGCCGAAAATGCTAAAGACTAACTTGCCACCGCTGGTTGTTGTGTTAATTGCTTCGGTTAGACTGACAAACCCAATTTCTTTTTTATTAAAATCTTCAACCAGTTCTAGTAAATGTTTGAGAGAGCGTCCAAGTCGATCCAGTCGCCATACAACTAAAGTATCCCCCTTACGGAGTTGGTCGAGGCATTGCTTTAATCCAGGTCGAGATGAAGAAGCACCACTGGCGGTATCACTAAAAATCTTTTTGCATCCAGTTTCTTTAAGAGCATCCCTTTGTAAATTTTATGTTTGGTCGTTAGATGAAACTCTGCAATATCCAATTTTCATTAAAAATGTATCGCAACTCATATATTAATTATCTCATGATACATAGATAAAAAGACGGGTTATGAGACACGGTAGAGGTAGATTTGAGGCGCGTTGCATTAACTCAAAATAATTGTCTTATAAACGGTCGTTTGTGAGAATATTATTTATTTATTCCCGAACCTACTACTACGTGAAGGAACTCTATCTATAGCCTTCCTTGCTAAGGTATGGATATTGTGTAACTAAGGAGTTAAAGAATCTTCCTATGGCTTCCGAAGATATTGAGCTTGAAAAGCATTCTGCCGCTAATGTTGTCTACAGATTCCTGGTAGGGGCTGCACTTGGTACTTTTATGGTACTCATCCCTTACTTGTTATCGTTTATAGAATTGAACTTGCTTAACATAGGGATTGCAACATTGGTGGTTGTATTATGTGGATTACTATCAATCCTGTGGGGCAAAAAATTCCTTGAAGCGTTAATACGGTCGTTAGAGTCATCTGGTCTTTATTAATTCTGGGTAGTAGATAGGGGTAAGAGGATACGCTCGCAGCAATAGAGCTGTAACAGATGAGAAAAGAGTTAATACCTAATATATAGTTCAGCGGCTGCGTGCGGCGATCTTCTCCATGTGACACTCAATTGAGTGAAGTGCAGATCACGAACTCATTACTTTCTCATGCCATGACTTGGATGCATAATGAGCGAGTGCCAATCAAACATATTCAGTCGATCTCTAGGCACAAGAACTTGTCGGTGTTGCAGTGGTACATCGATGTGACGGAGAAGGTCAAGGAGATGGTGATCGCAACCCTGAGTTTTAGATCGTGGTGCTTACAGTGCGACAGCTTTTTTTGACTTAATACGACCTCCTAGTGCAATCTATATATCTAGCGTATCCAGCCTCGAATTAGGTACTCCGCCTGAACCTCGCGTATGTGTACAACTGCCTGATGGTGGGCTGAAACCTGTGAGATGTAGCTTGAATTGTCACTGCTTTGAGAAAGTTGTAGTATTTGCTGCTTGGGTTTACGAAACAAGGTAATGGCTAAATGTGAAAACGCACTCATCTTGTTGGAGGCTTGTACCATGATTCTTCTCCTGTCTGAAATCTCTGTATGTTCTTATCAAATCTGATGTATCACTGACTTGAAGATCGAGAATGGCTGAGTTACTTTGCTATTTTTGATTACCGCAAAAACTCGTACAGCAGCAAGCAGAGTTGATTTGCGCCCTCATCAAAACTGACGACTTGCCATCCTAACGATCTGAAGTGCTTAATAAAATTAGGATCTGGAGACTCATATACTGCCTTAGCAATGTCATAAGTTGTAACTCCAAGATTTGCAGCATCATAAATTGTTAGTGAGCCAGTAAGTTTAAGATGGTTAAGTTGGAGATGTAAATCTGTCGTCAGAAACTCAAGCCGATCAGTATAAGAATCATATACAGCAGAATTAGACAATGACTTCTCAGACCAATACTCTGCGTATCTTGATTCATTGGCTAACCGTGCTAGTCCTACACTATTAATCAGAAGTATCTCTGACCAATTCTTGCCATTTACAGTCAAACTGGGAGCAGAACCTAAAGGAAAATATTTTCTAAGCTGACTAAGAGCAGTTGAATAGAGAGTTGACCATTTCAGAATAACAGTTCCAAGGAATAACTTATCAATTTGCTCTAAACGCTTTACTGTTGTACCCATGACTGTTTGGGTAAGATGATGATGATAGTAAACAAAGTGTTCAGCAAGTTGTTCCAAATCTGTATATAAATTTATCCTCTCAATCCATTTAGCTGTCTGTAAGTCTGCCAATAAAATTTCCTTCTGATTACTTTGAGAATCGAGAAAAATGGAGGCATCAATTTGTGACATAGCTCAGCTTCCTAAATTCTATGTTTCTTGAATGAGGAGCAGGAATTAACTTTTGCTCCTCATTCGGACGACTTCTACAAATCAAGCTTTTGGCTTGCGGTCTTGTCTCTCCCATCCGAACCAATCACGGGCAACAAGAACTGCTGGGCTTGTTATAGGTGAGATTATGTCAGAGGCTTGCTCTGTAGAAGTAGACGCAACTTCATCAATGCAGTGAATCATTGGGCAGAGTCTTTCAGAAAAGACTTTTCCTTGACAAACACATGATGTAACTTGAGGATTTGCAGCATTGCCAATGGGAGTGATTGCAGAGGCAGGATCAGCAGCAGAAATTAATGTAGCTGCAATTAGAAGACAGTGAACATTGAGAGGTATATTCATTCTGAATTTCCAAGAAATGAGAAATCGACAGCTAGTTAAAAAGAACACTTATCAAGCGATAGAAGTCTATGTTTGATAAGTGCAAGGTCTAGAGGGATGTGCAGCTACCGTTCTCCCTGATCCTCATGCTCCGCTAATGCAGGTTGATTATTGATTACAATCGATCCTGCTACAAGCGTGGCAGAAGAACCAAAAACGAGGACAGTAGACATGAGCGCAAGAAACCGTTTCATACAATTTGTTCTCCTGAATAAGAGGTTTTCAGTTTTTTGCAGAGAATTGCAAGTCTTTTTCCAATTCTCTGTAGCTCGCTTGGTGATTAGTATCAGTCACAGTGACACATATGTTTTGCCTGGGCAGGTTGATTATTGATTACAATCGATCCTGCTACAAGCGTGGCAGAAGAACCAAAAACGAGGACAGTAGACATGAGCGCAAGAAACCGTTTCATACAATTTGTTCTCCTGGATAAGAGGTCTTCAGTTTTTTGCAGAGAATTGCAGATATTCTTCTAACTCTCTGTAACTCGCCTTAGTAATTAGTATTAGTGGCGATAATTTAATGAAACAAGACTGCTGACTGAGTTCGTGGCTCAGAATGACTGAGTTGGGGTGACTTTTGAGGAACTTTATCTAAAATGTGACTAGACTAAAAATCTCATATGCCTCGATCGCTTAGGGTTCGCCGGGGCTATATAGGAAGGGTCAAGCTATCGGTAAGATCGCAATGGCTTTCTAAGCCAGCAAGCGCTAGCCAAGGAGCTTGGCTTAGCTCGCTCTACAGTCGTCAATTTCCTGACAGGCAAACCTGTTGACTGGGCAGTTTTTGAAGAGTTATGTCTCAGGCTGTCTTTAGATAGTCAAGAGATAGCTAAGATAGATTTTGAACCTTCAGCGGCTGCCAGCGAGAAGTTAAGCATAGATGCTGTCGAATAACAGATTATTTGTCGTCTTAACAAATTGTTGTCGTTGAGCGTTTCTATCGCTGCCAAAGCCTAGATATATTTGGATGAAGAAAAGTTGGAGTTAAGACAATTATGGCTTTAAAGAGGAATTCCTAGCAAAGTGTTACTTGGCCCAAAACCCCTGTTGTAAAAGATTTGAAAGGTTTTTGGACGAACGACACTAATGTGTTAGTAGCAACAAATAATTTGTTATCTGGCAGCGGGACCAAACATTGAAAATGGGACAGTTGCTCTTAGCGATCATTTTTTCTCCATTACTATACAAAGGCGATCTAGTGGCTGCAACGCTAGGGCATTCTTCCGTTACAGTCACCGGGCGCTATCTCCATGCCCGTCCGGAGGAAAGTTCAAGTCTGTACCTGCTAGGGTGAAGATGCGATCGCGCCCATTATTGCAAGATGAGAAACATCATCTCTTCCCCTTATTCCATAAATCAGGAGCGCGAGCAAATTTCTATAATTCATAAAATAATATTCCATCACTGGTGCGAACCAGCGATGGAATATTAATAAGTCCTAATCAATCTAGATTTGACAGGGGGATGCCAACTAACTCAATTGAAGAGCTGACTATTAGCTGTCTGCTTTTGCCACTTCATTCCTCAATTGATAGAACTGAGATTCAAGAGTTTGCAATTCTTGTAAATCTTCGACAAATCTGACATCGCTTAACAAATTGTTAGCCTGTGCTTCAAGAATCCGGTAGCTTCCAGCTCTTTGTTTCACAGGAAAAGCATTGCCAATCGATTGAATGGCTACAATAACTCCCCCAACAATACCTGTTACTATTTTCTGATCTTGCTCGTTCACTCTATCTAAAGTATTGAGAAGAGTAATCACCAGAGTGAGAACAATAGTGGTAATTGTTAAACTGGCATCCCAGTTTCTATTTATCTGTCTGAGTCGAGTTAATTCTTGGCTGACTTGCTTAATTTCAACTTCCAAATCGTTTCTTCTTTTATCTTCAGTTAATGAATGAACTTGCATACAAGTTGACTCCTACTTACTATCTGTAATGAGATAAGATGCACCCTCGAACATTTTGAAAAATTGAAGAAAGCGAGCCTCATTGCTCTACTTGCTCTTAAGAAGCGATGAGAGCGCTCCCTCCTTTTCCAAAGAGAAACTCAGAATTAGGCTCTCACGGGCGGGTTAATTTCAAAGTGAAGGTGATGGTCGTGACCTGGCACGCGAGAACACAACCTTTGCTGAATGAGCTGCGGATCGTTGAAAAAAACTGCCCGTACTAGCTTATGCTTACGCATGGATTTAATCAGCGCTCGCGTAGCGCTTCGGTCGTAACTGGTATCCCACCAGTGAATTCCGCCAAATTTCCCATCCTTTCTGGGCAAAAAGACATCGCACATTAAGCCAGTTTCATGTCCCGCATGGTCAGGCGTATCGCCTCCATGCGGAAGACTAATATCGTTGATGGCAAATGGGGCAGCACTCGGATTAGCGTTTCGATAACTGGCTTGATAATCCTTGGCGATCGCAAGAATGGTATCGGCTAACCAATCTGTACCAAAATCGTGTTCATCATTAGTTTGGTCGCGCTCAAAATTGACAAAACCAATTGATGGATTACTAAACGGCATTGCTACCCAACGTGGTGCATTCGCAGCTTGTAACCATTGATGAGTAGGACCACCCACATCAATTCGTCCATCACCTGCAACCGTGCTGCGACCCGCAATAATAGATTGGAACAGCTTAATTGCTTTAACCGTACCCGTATCTATGGTTACACTATCAGGATTACCCACCCAGGTATAACCTAAGTCACGCAATCGCTGTTTGACAGCTTTAACTTCTTCTTTATTGTTGTTAACTACGCCAACTCCCACGCTTTTGGTTAACTTTATCGCCACCTTTCCTGTAGGGTTTGGCGTTTCTTCGTCATCTTGGTCACTGGCAGAAGGAACAGCTTTAATAGAGATTTCTGTAGTTTCGCTGCCGACAGCTATTTGCATTTTGCGAGCGCCCGCTTGGTGAAACACGAAATCAATTTGCCATTTACCATCCTGACCGATAGCTGCACCTTTGGATGGGAATGTATCGTCTATCTTAAGCAACAAAACTTTGCCACTATCAGTTATGGAGGCAACACCTTCAACCCTGAAATTCTGCCCTACCTCAACTTCTTGAGGCGCACGGGTTGCCTGGAGTTGTACAGGTGGGAGCGTAATTGTAATCCCGCTGGCACGGGCAAGTAACTGCTGCGCTTCTGGGAGTAAGCCCATAACTTTGTTGATATACCTAGGGTCGGCAGCATACCCTTTACGTTGCAAAAATCCAATGAATGTCTCTGGCGCATGAGTATGCTCTTCTAAGCCTGCGTAGGGAGAGCGGGTTAAAAACTTCCAGTAGCCCATAATGTAGGCATCAACATCCTTGAATTGACAGAACTCACCTTCTTGAGGTTCAGAAGGAACTTTAATTTTAATAGCGGTGGCAAACCCATCCATATCAGGATGCCGCCATTTCAAGCCAGCGAAATTGAAGGCCTTGATAGCGAGGTCGCTGGTTGCTCTGCCCGATTCCAGCAACCATTGAGCCAGCGTCACTTCTTTTAAAGGTTGCCGATTTATTGGGTGAACTTTTGCAGAGGGAATGCCAACCTGGTTAAAGATTGTTTCCAAATCTTTAGCCGCATAGTTTTTCACTAACTCGTCTAGTAATGCCATGATTTTGTCCTTGATAAAAATTACTTAGTTTAACTTCTCTGCTAACCAGAGATACTTTTGCGTGTGTTGTCTGATGATTCATAGAACTAACGTATAAACCAGGCTTCTTTAACGTTAGTAAGTTATTACAACGATTACTAAACTTCAGAAACATGGTTTATCGTTGTTAGGTGGTCAGCCCTAATTCAATGATTTATTTACGGCTTGTCTACAACTTTCCCGTGGTTCTCAAAAACAAAATGTTCATCTCGATTAGCCTGACTTTTATCAACCCACTTAACCCAGTAGTGTTTTTCTTCATACCGGAAATCTAAGACGGGATAATCACCAGGAGCAATGTTAGCTAGTGTTTCTGGCGGTAAATCTAGGGCTTGTTCGGTAGAAGGTTTTAAGATAGTTGACTTGCTAATTCGCAAAAGTCCAGGCTGAGGGAGCGAATTATCATCTGATTCCCCAATTAACCCATGCTTGATTGCTTCAGCCATTTCCTCAGCCCCAAAGATATTCATATCTTTTGACGAGTCACAAAAACAACACTCAACTAAAATGGCGGGCATTGAGGTGTGTTTTAAAACGAAGAATGGAGTATTTTTTACGCCTCGGTTTTTGAAGCCAAGCTGGACAACCTCTTTAAGGACTGATTCTGCTATAGACTGGCTGACTCGACTAATCGCAAAGACTTCGGTTCCATTGGCTTTGCTATTGAATTTATTAAAATGAATCGAGACAAAGACATCAACACGATTATCATTGGCTTTGTTGACTCGCTGCCTTAAAGAGTCAGTCTCACTGCTAGCTGTTGTTGGCGTACAGTTAACGACTGTGTGACCTGCGGCTGCTAATTTTTGCATCAATAATCTGCCAACCGCTCTTGTTAAATCATCTTCTTTTTGAAGTCCGACTGCACCTGTATCCGGTGGGCAATTATGTCCGATATCAATACCAAATTTCATGGGTTTTTCCTTACTGCTATGAGTTCGATACTTTCATCAAAACTCTTGGCTAACTGAGTTCAAGGCTGAGATTGACTGAGTAAGGCTGACTTTTGAGCTATTGCATCCATGAGCTATGGCATCCATATAGAATCTAAGTAACTCATAAGTATCGATATGCCGCGATCGCTCAAGGTTCGACAGGACTGTATAGGGATAGTTAAACTAGCGGTCAGAAGGAACAGCTTTCTTAGTCAACAGGCTCTAGCGGAGGATCTAGGCTTAGCTCGCTCCACAGTGGTCAACTTTCTGACAGGTAAACCAGTAGATCGGGCAATTTTTGAAGATATCTGTCAGAAATTGTCCTTAAACTGCGGGGAAATTGCTGAATTTAACCTGGAAACTCCATTAGTTCTAGGTGAGGAGACTCAGATGGAGTTCAGGAGAAATTATGGAGACTTGGAAGAAGTTGATGATGTATCAAGCTTTCAGAACAGCCGAGAGAAGCCAACTGAAGTGGAAGGAGCCGAGTTTTTGCGATCGCTCCATGTAAGCGATTTAGGTGAACTGGAAGAATACAAAATTTTTGAGACAAAAGAGCCGTTTGGGCGTCTGTCTGCTGTGGAAGCCCAAGGGATGGATTTTGCCTTTTATGTAGAACGCCCACCCATTGAAGAGCGCTGTTATTCGGAGATTTTGAAGCCGGGATGCCTGCTGCGAATTAAAGCCCCTTGGCAGACAGGAAAAACAGAGCTGATGTCAAGGCTCATAAATTACGTTGAACAAAAGGGGTACCGAACAGTAGTTTTAAACTTACGGGACGCAACCCAAGAAGATTTCACTAATCTGGATAATTTCTTGCAGTGGTTTTGTACAATCTTCGCTGACAGATTGGAATTGACTACAAGTGTGGAAGAACACTGGCGCAAGAGTATTGGGAATAGCAAGATTAAATGTCGAAGCTACTTTGAGAAGTATTTGTTACCAGGAGATAGTCCCCTAGCTTTAGCTTTAGATGAGGTAGACCGAATTTTCCCAATACGGGAAATTGCCAGCGAGTTTTTAGGTATGCTGCGAACCTGGCATGAGGACGCTAAGACTCGCCAACTCTGGCGGCAACTTCGGCTAGTCGTGTTGCATTCGGAAATCTACACTGAGATTGATATCAATCAGTCCCCGTTTAATGCTGGATGTGAGATGACATTAACAGACTTCAACCAAGAGCAAGTGCTTTCTTTAGCACAACGGTATGGACTGGAGTGGGATACAGCCAGAGTTACACAGTTAATGGCAATGGTGGGAGGACATCCCTACTTGGTGGGGGAAGCCCTCAAACAGATAGCACAACAATATACAACGCTTGAAGAATTGCTGCAAACATCTCATACGGCACGGGGAGTCTATAGTCGCCACTTAGAACGACATTGGAGAAATCTGCAATCTAACCCTGAACTAGCTTGTGCTTTTCAAAAGATAGTCCTAGCTAACTCTCCAGTGGAATTTAACTCCCAGTTAAATCAAAGTATGGCAGTGAAGTTAAATGACTTGGGACTGGTGAAGCTTTTAAGCAATAATGCAATTCCCCGTTACGAGTTATACCGCCAGTATTTTCGCGATCGCCTTCAAGATAATTTATGAGTGCAACATACAGTAATGGCAACTCTTATCAAGTAGGGGGAAGTCTACCAGAGTCTGCTTCTACTTATGTAGTCCGACAGGCAGACTATGAACTGTATGAAGGATTAAAGGCTGGTTCTTTCTGTTATGTATTAAATTCCCGACAGATGGGCAAGTCCAGTCTGCGGGTACGAACAATGCGAACCCTGCAAAAAGAGGGATTTGCTTGTTGTGCAATCGAAATGAGGGACATTTGTAGCTATGAGGTAACACCCGATGAATTTTTTGGTGGCTTCCTCAGCCTTCTAGTAAGTGGGTTTAATTTGGAAATTGATGTAGGAGACTGGTGGTACAAATATCAATATATTCCTCCTTCACTGCGGTTGAGTAGGTTTTTTGAAGAAGTACTGCTAGATAAGGTTAGTCAAAATGTTATTATTTTTGTCGATGAAATTGATAATGTTTTAAACCTGAAGTTTAAAGACGATTTTTTTGCATTTATTTGTAGCTGTTACAACCAACGCGCCAACAATTCAAAGTATAATCGCCTCACTTTTGCGCTGATAGGAGTGGCGACACCTGTGGATTTGATTGCAAATACAAATCACACGCCCTTTAATATTGATAGTCGAGCTATTGAACTGACTGGGTTTCAACTAGAGCAAGTTACCCCTCTAGAGAAAGGTCTAGTTGGGATAGTCAGCAATCCCAAAGCCGTGTTGAAAGAGGTGTTAAAGTGGACAGGTGGGCAACCATTCCTAACGCAATGGTTGTGCCAATTGGTTTGCACATATCCCTCTACGCCCTTTGAGCCAGATAGCGAGATAGACTGGGTAGCTGCGATTGTGCGAGAGAGGATAATTGAGAATTGGTGGACGCAGGATAGGCAACAGCATTTACAAACAATACGCAAGCGGCTAGTTAGTAATGAGAAGCGTGTTTGTCGGCTATTAGGACTGTATCAACAAATTTTGCACTTTGGAGAACTTAAAAGTGATGATAGTCCAGAACAAATGGAATTGCGGCTATCTGGTTTAGTGGTTAAGCAGCATGGCTTCTTGAGAGTTTACAACCGCATTTATGGAACGGTTTTCAATTCAGATTGGGTTGATCAAGCATTATCAAGCTTACGACCTTATGCAGCAGAGCTGGCGGCTTGGATAGAAGCGAGGTGCCAAGATGACTCATGTCTACTACGTGGGCAAGCATTGCGAGAAGCTCAAGATTGGGCTGTAGGAAAAAGTTTAAGTGACCAAGATTATCGGTTTCTAGCTGCCAGCCAAGAGTTAGATAAACAAGCCGTTCAATTTGCTTTAAATGCTGAAAGGAAAGCCAGAGAAATAGTTGCTTCTGCTCAGAAAAAAGTAGAAATATCGTTGGAAGAGGAAAGACAAGCAAACCAACGATTTCTGACAGCACAACGCAAAACCAAACGACAAACCTATACAGGATTCGTCATCCTAGCTTTATCTATTGCTGGAGCAATACAGGCATTAATCATCCGTCAAACATCTTTAGAGATAATGCAACTAGAGCAAAAAGGAACTAATACATGGCGGCAGTTCTTTGAGTCTAGTCAAATCGATGCACTTTTTTCAGCAGTACAGACTGGTCAAGAGTTAAAGCGTTTAGCTGGAAATGAGCGCTCACTATCTAAATATCCTGCTTATAGTCCTTTGTTTAGTTTATTGACCATACTTTCTAAAATTCATGAGCAGAACCGCTTAGAAGGGCACAAAGCTCCAGTTAACGATATCAGTTTTAGTTCCGATGGACAGGTGTTTGTCTCTGCTAGCAACGATTCTTCTATCATGCTTTGGCGGCGAGACGGCACTTTGATTGCTAAATTCGTTGGGCATAGCCATTGGGTTAATAGTGTCAGTTTCAGTCCTGATGGGCAAACTATTGTCTCTGCAAGTAACGACAAAACTGTCAAGATATGGAGACGAGATGGCACTTTAGTTACTACTATTGCTGCACACAATGCGCCCATTAATAGCGTCAACTTTAGTCCTGATGGGCAAACTATTGTTTCTGCAAGTAACGACAAAACTATTAAAATATGGAGACAAAATGGCACTTTAGTTACTACTATTGCTGCACACAATGCGCCTGTTAATAGCGTCAACTTTAGTCCTGATGGACAAACTATTGTTTCTGCAAGTAACGACAAAACTATTAAAATATGGAGACGAGATGGCACTTTAGTTACTACTATTGCTGCACATAATGCGCCCGTTAATAGCATCAGCTTTAGTCCTGATGGACAAACTATTGTTTCTGCAAGTAACGATAAAACTGTCAAGATATGGAGACGAGATGGCACTTTAGTTACTATTATTGCTGCACATAATGCGCCCGTTAATAGCATCAGTTTTAGCCCTGATGGACAAACTATTGTTTCTGCAAGTAACGATAAAACTGTCAAGATATGGAGACGAGATGGCACTTTAGTTACTACTCTCGCCGAGTATAGTATTCCAATCAACAAGGCTCGATTCAGCCCAGATGGAAAAACCATAATCTCTGCTAGCTCTGATTACACCATTAAATTTTTGAACCTCAATAGTGCTTTTCCTAGCTTTGCCAAATACAATGCTTCAATTAACAGCATTCACTTCAGTCCAGATAGACAAATCTTGGCTTCTGCTAGTGGGAGTTGGAAAGGATGCTCACAGCGTAGCTGCGGCTTCGTTCCAGATGAACAAATTTTAATGTCTGCTAGTGATGCTAACGTGATTAAGCTTTGGAGACAGGACGGCACTTTGGTTGCTACTCTCGTTGAACACAGTAAACCGGTTAATGATGTTAGCTTTAGCCCAGATGGGCAGTTGATAGCCTCTGCTAGTGCTGATCGCACCGTTAAGCTTTGGAAATGGAATGGCACTTTGGTTACTACTCTTAACGGTCACAAAAGGCCGGTTAATGGAATTAGCTTCAGCCCGGATGGGCACATGATAGCCTCTGCTAGTGCTGATCGTACCGTTAAGCTTTGGAAACGGAATGGCACTTTGGTTACTACTCTTAACAGTCACGAAGCGCCAGTTAACAAGGTCAGCTTTAGCCCAAGTGGGGAATTTTTAGTTTCTGCTGGTGGTGATAAAAATATAAAGCTTTGGAAACAAGATGGGACTTTGATTGAGACTTTCAAGCATGATGCCCCAGTTAATAGTGTTATTTTCAGTCCAAATGGAGAAACTATCGTATCTGCTAGTGCTGATAGTCACATTAAGATTTGGAGACGAGATGGCACTTTAGTAAGGTCTCTCAAGCACGGTACACCAGTTGACATTATCAGATTTAGCCCTGATGGACAAATCCTCGTTTCCGCTGGACATGACACTACTATTAAACTTTGGAAACAGGACGGTACTTTAATTACTACACTGACTGGTCATGATGCCCCAGTTCACAGCCTCAGCTTTAGTCCTGACGGGCAAACTCTAGCCTCTGCCAGTATTGACGGGACAATAATCTTGTGGAGTCTCAATCTAGATGATCTACTGATGCGAGGTTGTGAGTGGCTCAAAGATTACTTGGCTAGTCAACATAGTGTTTCAAAAGTTTGTCCCATCTAACACTTTCCCAGTTTGTGGTGTTGAGAAGCAAAGAAGCCGTGTTTACGGTCGAGTACACGACTCAAAAGAGTAACTCCCCACGGGAACTTCTTTCTTAATCTAAGGTAGTTATAGTCCTTATTCTAGAGAATACACCTTAGCTTCCCAAGGGTAAATTGGTTCTCTTCCAACCCACTCTGGAGGAGTATATTCGTTTCGAGTAATTTCCTTCCATCTACCTCCGGGCGGTGTTGGAGGCCAATTTGGAACGATATACTCAGCCCTTGGGTTCTGAACGTTACTTCCCCAGTCAGAAAAGTTAGCAACCACTACCACTGGGTGAGCACTATCAGAGCGTCCACGCCTCCATACAAGAACTCTCTTACCTTCATTAAAGTCTACGTGGATGAAATCTGTGTCATTGACAGCAAGGGCATTACTGGAAGTCCGAAACTTGATTAGTCTAGCTACATACTCTGAAAGCTCCTTGCGCCACCCTTCTTCACGACGTGCAAAATTGACTGGATCAACCTGCTTTCCTCCGGCATGAGTGACCTTGCCCTTGGCATCAAAACGATCGTGTTGGTCAGCAAACTCCTCACCAGCAAGAATCATTGGAATGCCTACAGATGTTAGCAAACATACAAAAGCAAGTTTGATGCGTTTCTGGGTATCCCAAATACCATTAACGTTGAGGAAGTTGTACAATCTTTCATTCTCAAATCCCTCAACATCGTGTGAAGTCAGGTAGATAACAGATTGGGAACCATCACTAAATTCTAAATTGCGACAATCAATTGCCTTGCGTACAGTCCATTCAAAACTCAATCCATTGGCATTTCTTCCACAGATTGCAGCACGAACTAAGTACTTGAACGTGTTATTCCATAACCCATCCAGTCTTTGTTGACGCAAGAGATCTAATGGCATCGATAGCTCTTCTCCTACCACAATAAATCGTTCATCTGCTCCTGCTCCAAGTGCTTGTTCGTTCCATCTCTGTTGCCAAAGCTGTCGTGCTAGATCCTTAAATTCTTGAATAAAATCCCAATTGGCAATATTTTCAACAGAGTCTAGCCGGATACCATCAATATGCCAATTAAGCATCCAATGAATGAGGTAAGTCTTCATCAATTGGCGTGCAGGAACTAGCTTCTGCTGTGTTCCTGAGATTGGATCGTAAGCATCATTGACAAAATTGAAGTAGCGCCAAAGCTTACCTCCCCAACCATCTCGTCGTTTTCTGCCTATTATGCTTCCATCATCCTCATACTCATACTCATTAAGCCTAGATATCAATGCATCTGGCTCAGTTGAGCCTTTTTTCGGCGCAATATGAAACTCTGGAAAGTTAGCACACTGATAAAAACCCTGCGAAGCGAATGCAGTAACCATATCAACAAAAAAGCGAATGCCATGTTTGTGGCAAGTTTGAATTAGTTGGGTTAGGTCGCTCAAGGCAGTTGGTGAAGAATTGCCTTCTGGAAAACCCAGATCATAATCTGGTGCAAAAAGATTAGATGGTCCGTAACCCCACTCCCGTTTAATATAGCTATCTGTAAGAGGTAGAAGTTCTAACGCATTAATCCCTAAATTCGTTAAGTAAGATTCGCCGGGTTGTACTATAGGAAGATCTGAGAAGTTTGCTCCGTCTGCATCGCGCTCGATTAGCGCAAGCACATCGCGAAATGTTCCTACGTCCTGCTCAAAATCTAATTCACCTAATAGCCGAGTCCAAGTCGTTGGTAACTCGTAGATCACAAGGCGATTATTAGGGCGCAAGGTGTCTAAGCTAGGCTCTTCTGTAAAATCACTAACCTCACCGCCTGGGTCACAGGGGTGTAGATTCCCTTGGTCATACTTGATGACAGACGATGCCCGTTGGTCTTTTCGAGCTTTATAAGGAAGTGGCAATTTTGGGCTGGTTAAACGCCAGTCTGTAACATAAGCATAGGGGTCTGTACAACGAATTCGAGTAGGAGCCTTCTGCTCTGGATCGGTGTCTTCTACTTCAAACCAGTAATGATAAATATGCCCTGTCTGCAAATTACAATCTGCTGCTGCAATCTCCCAAAGATCTGAGAAAGCTGAAGATTGTTTAAGTATAAATCGCTGTTCTCCCCGTAAGGTTGGTGGATTTCCAGGTTGAAATTGCCCAATGACTAGCTCAGGAGGGGTCTTGCTGATGCGCCACAGTACGAAGTGAGTTTCTTTACGTTTGAGCAAATCAGCACTCATTAGAACTCCTATCAACTTGGTACAGTTGAGAAACATTATAACTAGGGGTAAGGCTAGGGAGCTTGTTATTAAGTGCAAAGTAGCCCTAAAAGCCTTCTATGCACAGGAAAATAAGAAATCCTCAGAATATAAGGTGTCTGGAATCGCACCTTGCCTTTTCTTGTCGAAAAAGCTTTGTTTTTTATCTCTAGGTAATACCTAGATAAGACCTATACTAAAAAGACAGCTAGGTTTTATCCAGACATGAGTAATACAGGGCGCAACAAAAAACTGGCATCCTTCAACTGCGATGAAGAGCTATGGACAGGGTTCATGCGCCGATGTCAGGAGAAAGGCACGACAGCAACAGCTACCCTTACCCGATTACTTTCGCTCTACCTAAATGGAGAGCTAGACTACCTTGATACTTTTCAAGGTAAAGCGGGAGGCAAAGATGAACCCCTAGAGGAACGAGTTAAGGCTTGCGTTCGTGAATACCTAGACAACTACCTAGTAGCTTATCAAGGTAAAAATAGCGAGTTATATTCTACGGTGATTTCCCTATCGGAGAAGATAAAATCCGTTGAGGAACGTTTAAACACAACAAAACGCCGCACTAATACAAATACAAAGGAAACAAATCCTCCCCAAGAACGCGAGTATTGGTTTATCAAGGAAAGAGCCAAACATTTGAGGTTAACTATTAGTGCCAATCAAATTATTCACATAGAGTTGTTTGCGTCAGATGCTTACAAACAGCGATATGGAGAACTCCCAAAGAGGCAACTGTTGAAAAATACTTACGCTTTTGCTATTCCTGTCGCCGATGTGGATATTCTAGATGCTGCTATTAAAAAAGTGACAAAACAACCATGACAGATGGATTTGAAAATATTTTTTAAAGAAATAGCTGAACCCATTGCGTTACCAGGAAAGTGCGCTCGCACTTCCCTCAGTTTTAGCTTATAACAATGAGAGCTATCGTTCCGAAAAAGCGGATGCCATCTCATATTCAGGTGAGTGTAACCTAAGCTATTATTTGAGCTTCTGTTAACTATCGCTACCCAGTTATAAGAGTCTAGGCTAACCGGCTAACCTGTCTCAAACGTGCAGAATACCCAAAACCTCATCAGTCAAGCTTTCTATCTCTTCTATCGCCGCTGAAGCTTTGCTGCCAAAGTTGTGTACTGTCTGCCCAAAGACAGCCGACTGCCGATAGACTTGCCGATGTCCCAGATAAGATTTGACCAATTCAATCCCAAACTCCGGCAGAACTTCTAAACTTTCCTGAGCTAGAGTCGTATTGGGCTGGCACTGATTCATCACTAGCCGAGCCTGTAGAGACTCATTAATGATACTCACGTTAACGATGACCTGGCGGATACCGACTGCTGCCCACATATCTAGTGGGGAGGGAATGAGTGGCACTAGCGCTAAGTCAGCAATCAATAGGGCGCTCTGGGGAACAGGAGAATCCGCCGCCGGTGGACAGTCAATGATGATGCAATCATAATCCTCAATAAACTTTTTGACCTCCCGGTGAACCTTGGCATTAGCAGCACTCAAGCCGACTACAGATGCTGGGAACGGAGCTTCATCCTCAGCTGAAGCCGCCCAGCGAGTTGCTGTACCTTGGGGATCTGCATCCACCACGAGAATTTTATTTTCCCGTCGGGCTAGAGATCCGGCAAGCTGCATACTAATAGTAGTTTTGCCTGAACCACCCTTTTGATTCACTACAGCAATAATTTTCGCCGTCATGGGATTCCAGAGATAAACTGTTTATACAGTTTATAGTTTTTATATTGTTTGCTTAGTTTTCCCATTCTCGCACGAACATCCGGATACACAAACACTATAAACTGTATGTATAGTTAATAGTGTTTATATTGTTTATATAGTTTATAGTGTTTGTACCGTTTACTCAGTTTTTGAAGATTCCTGCACGCTGACGAAGAGAGGAGGGGCGATGACCAAAAAAAATATGAAATCAGCTCTTAATGCTTCTCTCAAAGCAGAGGATGAAGCAGTGAAGAGCCGATTTGAGAAAGCTGAATCTTTACTACGGGATGGGACTCAAACCAACAGGAAGTCGGAAGTGACTCCTCAAGTAGAGGCTCAGAGCCGCGAGGAACAAATTAAGAAGGAGCGAGTGATTCGGGATAGCTTTACCCTCCCTGGTGAAGACTATGAACTAATTTCAGCCATTAGACAGCGATGCCTCAATTCAGCCGTCAACGTGGCTAAAAGTGAGGTCATCCGCGCTGGTCTTCACGCTCTTAACGAACTACCTGATGAAGCTTTACTGAAGGTCATTGAAAGCCTCACGAAGATCAAAACAGGAAGACCGGCAAAGAGAGTGTAGGCTGACATCGATAGATGGCACTACACCCACTTATCCATGCTGAATTTTCTGACACCAGGGGTTAGCATGGCAGTAGGCAAGGCGTGTTAATTTCTATGACCACAACTAAGCAACTGCTAAAATTTGAGCAATTCTTTGACGACGATGGTACAGACAACATCTATGAGTAGGTTGCTGGTCACGCCGTGGTAGCTAACCTGTAGACCCAAGAAAGGGTTGAAACCGGCAAGAGTGATCGCTCTTGATAACTGAGAGAGCTTCGCCCCTACTGCGGTAAATCTCATAGGCATTAGTGGGGAGTGTGCAGTTGAAAATAGATCGTCACGGCAAAGCCAGGTGTTTAGAAGCCGCCGAGATTCAGTTACTTTTTGACGAGGGGCTGCAAACTATTGCTCATCGCTGCCTCTTCGGGATTTGCTTGTATACGGCAGCAAGAATCAATGAAGCCTGTACTTTGCGTCGGGTAGATGTCTTTGATAAATCTAGGCGAGTCAGACCGTCTCTGATTATTCGTAAAGCTAATAGTAAAGGCAAGCTGGCAACAAGATGTGTGCCTATTAGTGAAGACTTAAGGGAATTGTTAACCGAATACAACCCGCCCGCCCATCAAGGGTTTCTGTTTCCAGGTCGTCATGGGCGAGGTCATATTCGCCCCGATTCCGCTTCACGGATTTTAAGAGAAGCTATGAATCGCATCGACCTAGAAGGTGCCAGTACGCATTCATTTAGAAGAACGGCATTGACGATGATGAGCAATAGCGGGGTGCCGCTGCGAGTTATTCAAGCCGTAAGTGGGCACCGCAGCCTAGAGGTGTTAGAAGAATATTTAGCTGTAGGCGATGAGCGAGTCAGGGGCGCGATCGCGGTGCTAGCGCAGTTGTCTTACGTCAAAAAATTACTCTTTCCCGACTGGCGATCGCATTCAGCGCAGGGATTCAGGAATCCTTTTCAATAAAACCAGAACCCTCTATTGAAGTTGAGGGAGGATTTTCCTTCAAGTCGTCATACATACATTTCTCAACTGGCGATCGCCCTGGTGTCCGATCCTTTTCTATATCGTCATACATTCTTTTCCCGACTCTAACCTACTTTTGCCATCCCACCTGCGACTTTTCCATCAGGTCTATTCTTTCAAAGACATAAGTCACCCCGCAGATCGCACCCTGCAAGCTTCGCTTCTACCTTGCGACGTTGCTCTTGAAAGTCAGCACTCGCGGCTTATCTCTTCGAGACTGGCCTAGCAGCGCTGAAGGGTGCGATCGCACTCGCGCACAACTTCCGCTTCCTTTGGTTCAGATCCCTCTGCAATCCAACGGATTTTCTCTTGCCACTCCACCGGTATTGTGCTCCTAGCATGGGTGATTCTGGCATCTATGCCGACTCTGCTATCAGTTACCAATCAGAGGTAGCTTATCTTACTTGATGACGGTGATAACAGCGCAGGTATAAGCAAAAATCATCTATTGCGCCCGAAACCCTGATTCTCTCGTGAGGCGGATGGAGCGGGATTGATAAGCTCTGTTGAATCCGGCAATCCGAAATTTTTAAAACAACGCTA
>NZ_JAMPKJ010000093.1 GCF_039962115.1 Funiculus sociatus GB2-C1
TAGGTGTCAACAATTTTTTGCCGCAGGTCAAGGGAGTAGGGTTTCATCTCTAATCAAGAAAATACTCATGCTCTATGCTTTGAGCGTACCTCACTAGACAGGAAAAGGCTATAGTACCATTTGCATTAATTAATACAGTCCGTGTGTCAGAGGTGTCGCCATCCATATTGAGGTAGAATTTCATATTATACAAATCGCTTTTTCGTTGTTTAGCATCTTTGGCGCTGCTTTCCGATAGATACCCTTAACTAAGCTGAACATGAATATCAGGGACTTCTTATTATCGGCTCCTAGCCAGAAAAGGCACAAACGCAATCTACTAGAGAATGTCGAATTAGGATTGTTGGTACTTTTTGTAATCGTCTCATTCATAGCGTTAATTTTTGATAACGTTATCTGGGCTGCTATACCACTGATTCCCTTAATGGGACTGAATATATATAACCGTTATCGGTTAGATCGGCTGACTCGCCAAAGTCTCGCCAGAGTTTCAAAAGTAAAAGACTTTATAGAGAAGCAGGTTGAAGAATTAAAAACCGCAATGCAAAACCTGAATCAAAATGCCCCAAATCCACAGCAAACTGAGGCTATAGAGCATTTAGTTTTGGCAATGCAAAATCTACAACCACAGCTGGATTTCCTAGAGCAATCCATTGTACCGATGAAAGAGCAATTGGACACTCTAACTCAGCAGTTGAACGAGCAGAATCAGGCACAGCAGCAGGAAAGTTTGCGGGATGCGATAACTTCGTTAAGCAACGCTAACGCGCAACTATTCCAAAGAATCGCAAAGCTGCATCAGCGCCTCAATCAACTACTCCCTTCCCCACAAACGCCAGTAATTAATCCGGATTCCAACTCTTCACTAGAAAATAGTCCACTTACAGGTAGTGAAAATCTGCCAGTGGAGTTGATAGAAACACAACTAATTAATGGAAAAAATATTCAGAATGGCGCATCCGCTATAAATGCGGAGACTGGAAATCCCCCCGAATTCAGTCAAGCAGCGATAGAGCATCAATCGCCGGAGTTGATAGAAACGCGATTAATTAATCGGGAAAATATCTCAGATGGGGCATCCGATATAAACCTGGAAAGTGAAAATTTACCTATAAATCAGGAAACTGAAAATCCCCCCGAATTAAGTCAAGAAGCAATAGAACATCAATTGCCGGAATTGATAGAAACGCAAGTAATTAGTCGGGAAAATAACCCGAACGGTACATCTGATATAAATCCGGAACCTGACAACCCTTCTTCAAAAAAAAATCGATTTACAGCTATAGACGCTGAAGAACTTGTGAAGCGATATGAAGCGGGAGAAAGGGATTTTACGGGGGCTAACTTAGCGGACGCAGATTTAAGGGAGCTATGCTTAGAAGGAGTTAACTTGAAATATGCAAATCTGAGTAGAGTTAACCTCAGAGGAGCAAGACTGCATAGTGCTAAATTAGATGCAGCCGACTTAATTGCTGCGGATCTGCGTGGAGCAAACTTCTATCAAGCATCCCTTGAGGGCGCAAACTTAACTCAAGCCGACCTCCGCAAAACAAATTTGTGTGATGCTTGTCTTCGGGGAGCTAACTTAGCCCAAGCCGATTTGTGTGGAGCCAACTTGTGTGATGCTTCCTTTAGTGGAGCGAACTTAAAAGGAGCAAAACTGCACCCGTCAGATATGTTGAGAACACAGCTTCAAGGAGCAACTATGCCTGATGGTACAACTCAAGAATGGGTAATGCCGATATCTTGAAATAGCTGGTGAAAAAAACGTGTGTAGCGAAACGAAAGCTCTTAGCTTATGGCCTCGATTTCAGTTTTCGAGAGTGCCGAAGCGTGCTATATAATTCGTCAGATGCTATAGCGTTAACGCGGATGGCTTCGCTAGAGAAAGGCAGGCAGCAAAAGGTTTTTTTAAACAATTCTTCACTTTTTCCTTTTGATTACTCATTACGGATTATTAAAATTGTTACCGAAGTAGCGATCGCTGTTATTAAATGCAAGCAACTTCGGAGCGCTGATACGCCAATTGGCATATAACAGTGCTTTATATAAATTGCGATGCACAGCAGAGGTAACAATGTCTGAACCCACGCGCCGTTCCCTACCGCTAATTTTGATTCGAGGTTTTGGCGGACTCGATGTTTCGGATGAGAAAAAAGACACTTACCAGAGATTTAACGTCGGTACTGTCTACCCTCAAAAACAAGGTGAAAATTACATCTACGAAGGACTCATTCTGCGGTTCATAAAATCAAACTGGAATTACCAAGACGCTACGAATGTCGTCGGGTATTATGGCAAACCCTATTCCTACGAACCGTTGATGCCTGAGAAACTTAAGCGTTCCACTGATAAGGATATCGTGGAAAAATTCATGCGGTTAAAAGATTTGGGCTACTTTTCCGGCAGCAAAGTCATTATCGATC
Source organism: Funiculus sociatus GB2-C1 (assembly GCF_039962115.1). Lineage (NCBI taxonomy): Bacteria > Bacillati > Cyanobacteriota > Cyanophyceae > Coleofasciculales > Coleofasciculaceae > Funiculus > Funiculus sociatus. Next base: position 2,427 of record NZ_JAMPKJ010000093.1, read on the forward strand.
CAGGCATGGCGCTGCACCTGCTGGAAACTATGAACGACCCTTTGCACACCCTTTGGGTTTTCCGTTACTACGACTTAGATGACCGGAAATTCAACATATATGGTGAAGCCTTGGTTAGATTAATTGACTTTATTCGGGAACTTACAGCACAAAAAGAAAGCATCAAGACAAAGGTAAATATAATCGCCCATTCTATGGGTGGACTCATTGTGCGCGAGGCAATTCAACGCACCTATCCCAGGATAAAAAACTCGGATAAAGCAGCGGCAGAATATATCAACAAAGTCGTTACTCTTGGCACGCCGCACCAAGGCATCTCCTTCCAAATTATCAAAAATTGGATCAACATTAGTGCGGAAGAAGAGATAGAGCATTTTAATCCTGAGTTTCAAAAGAACCGGGCAAAAAATGAGGCTTTTGTTAATTTTCATAAATATTTTCCCCTAGAACGACTGCTAACGGTCGTTGGTACAAACTACCGTACCTATGACAGCGCGATCGCATCTAAACTAAACCGCTTATTCCCAATGGCGGGTGAGTATGGGTCAAACTACAATCGCAGCGATGGTTTAGTCAAACAAACTGCGGCACAAATTCCAGGCGCACCGCGCACCTTTGTCCACAAGTGCCACGGAGGTGACGACTCGCTAATCACTTCACGCGAAGCGTTTGAAGTCGCAACCCGCTTCTTTTTTGGAAATGTGCGATCGCGTTTGCGCTTTGTGAAGGGGAAAGTCACCCGTGGTAAAGATTTCTTCGGGAAAAGTGAATTTTTTCTGGGCGTTTCCATCAAGCCGCGTCGCGTGGACTTCGACCTTTTCCATCAGAGTAAAGAAGCGGAAAACTGCTATGGCCCCTTTAGCGAGGTTGACCCTCAAGACAAAAATATTGACTTTCGGGAAGAAAATCAAAAACTCGGCTTTCCTTGGGCAGATAGCAATAAGCTAATCTGGGAAGGCTACCTCGACACTACACCGATTATCAAGGACAAGAGCATCACTACTAAAGACATGGTGATGCGGTTAGACTTTTACGTTGGCGAACGCGACCTGTTTGGTATCGGTTTCTCAGACAACGTGATTTTCCGCCAGCAATACTATATCCGCGCCTTGCTGCCAACCGAAGAGAAGCCTTACGGGACGCTATACTTGCACACCGATGAGCGATTTTCGGCGGATGACAAACCGATGGAGAAAAAGGACGGTGGTTGGGAGTTCGAGATCGGCGGAAGTGGCTTCCAGGGTACTTTCCGCATTGAAATTGATGATGTTCCCGAAGATGGTCAGCCAATGCCGTTTGGACAGTTAACTGAGGCGCGGCTGTAAATAAGGCACCGATAACACCTTCGCCATCCGCTTATCTTGGGCTGAAGACGATTCGCTTTTCTTAATGAAACTCAAAATTATTTCTGGCGAATCTGCGTTCAGAATGGTTTGGAGAAGTAATTGCGAAAACTATGTCACAGCCCACAATAGAATCCATCCTTCAAGAAAAACGCTTATTTGCACCACCGGCTGAATTTTCACAAAAGGCACATATTAAAAGCCTGGAGGAATATCAGCAACTTTATGACCGTGCTAAAGCCGATCCGCAGAAGTTTTGGGCAGAATTAGCAGATCAAGAGTTGCACTGGTTCCAGAAATGGGACACTGTGTTAGATTGGCAACCACCTTTTGCTAAGTGGTTTGTTGGGGGAAAAACAAATATTTCCTACAACTGCTTGGATAGACATTTAACTACTTGGCGCAAGAACAAAGCCGCTTTGATTTGGGAAGGGGAACCGGGAGACTCGCGCACTTTAACTTATGCCCAGTTGCATCGGGAAGTTTGTCAATTTGCCAATGCTTTAAAACAGTTAGGGGTGGAAAAAGGCGATCGCGTCGGGATTTATATGCCGATGATTCCGGAAGCCGCGATCGCGATGTTAGCTTGTGCCAGAATTGGTGCAGCCCACAGCGTCGTTTTTGGCGGTTTTAGTGCCGAAGCTTTGCGCGATCGCTTAATCGATGGACAAGCCAAGGTGGTGATTACCGCTGACGGCGGTTGGCGCAAAGACGCGATCGTTCCCCTCAAGGAACAAGTTGATAAAGCTTTAGCTGATGGTGCTGTCCCCAGTGTGCAAAACGTCCTAGTTGTCAAACGCACTGGACAAGAAATTTATATGCAGACCGGGGGACGCGACCATTGGTGGCACGAGATGCAAAAGACTGTCTCCGCCGATTGTCCCGCCGAACCGATGGATAGCGAAGATTTGCTGTTCATTTTATACACCAGCGGCAGCACGGGCAAGCCGAAAGGCGTTGTGCATACCACGGCTGGTTACAACCTCTACACCCACATGACCACCAAGTGGATTTTTGACCTTCAGGATACCGATGTCTATTGGTGTACCGCTGACGTAGGCTGGATTACCGGACACAGCTACATTGTGTATGGTCCCTTGTCCAACGGTGCCACCACCGTAATGTACGAAGGTGCGCCGCGTGCCTCAAATCCTGGCTGTTTTTGGGATGTGATTGAAAAGCACGGTGTCAACGTTTTTTATACCGCACCGACTGCAATTCGCGCTTTCATCAAGATGGGCGAAGAGTTACCCAATGCCAGAAATCTCTCTTCTCTACGATTGCTAGGAACCGTAGGCGAACCAATTAACCCGGAGGCGTGGATGTGGTATCACCGCGTGATTGGTGGCGAAAAGTGTCCGATTGTCGATACCTGGTGGCAAACTGAGACGGCTGGCATTATGATTACGCCGCTACCAGGGGCAATTCCCACCAAACCCGGTTCTGCTACCCTTCCCTTCCCTGGAATCCTCGCTGATATTGTGGATTTGGAAGGCAACACAGTCCCCGACAGCGAAGGCGGCTATCTAGTCATTAAGCATCCTTGGCCTGGGATGATGCGAACCGTCTACGGCGACCCCGACCGTTTCCGCCGCACCTACTGGGAACACATTCCCCCGAAAGATGGGCAGTATGTCTACTTTGCTGGAGATGGTGCCAGACGCGATGAGGATGGCTACTTCTGGGTGATGGGAAGGGTTGACGATGTGCTGAATGTGTCAGGACACCGCTTAGGGACGATGGAAGTGGAATCCGCTTTAGTTTCCCATCCCGCCGTTGCTGAAGCTGCGGTAGTGGGTAAGCCGGATGAACTCAAAGGGGAAGAAGTAGTAGCGTTTGTTACTTTAGAGGGTACGTATAGTGCCAGCGAGGAACTGAGTAAAGAACTCAAAAAACACGTTGTTGCGGAGATTGGCGCGATCGCGCGTCCTGGTGAAATTCGCTTCACCGACTCCTTACCCAAAACTCGTTCGGGTAAGATTATGCGGCGATTATTGCGAAATCTCGCTTCTGGTCAAGAAGTCTCCGGCGACACCTCTACGCTAGAGGATCGTGGCGTGTTGGATAAACTCCGAGAAGAAGCGTAATTTTTTAACGCAAAGGTAAGTCAAGGTAAACGCAGAGTTTCGCCGAGGATTTCCTTGGCAAACCTTTGGGGTAAGGGCGGGTTTTAAACTCGCCCTGACTGCGTACCTTGGCGTTAAAAAAAGTGTTCGCAGACATTGCCTACTTGACAATTAAACTATCTTTAAGGTGGACTATTTTGGCATAGATTTTTATGAAGCTAAAAAGCCACTTGAAGCCAGCATTTATTCAACCGCTTACCTGCATCAGTCTAGGCATCCTTGCGGGAATCGGCATATCCCCTATAGTGTTGGCTGAACCGATATTACCAGGCGATACAACAATAGATCAATCAGTTTTCTCTAACCCTCACCCTCCTGTCTTCAAGGACGGGACTATAGAAATTGATCACCGTCCTCCAAGACCCTGCCGAACTGGTGACGACATCAAGCTAGTTATAAAGATAGGAGGAGGGGGAGAGCGAGAGCGCCGATACAGACCGCGCACGGATCTAGAACAGCAAGATTGTGAAAGATTGCGGCAGGAACAAAAGGCGAGAGAAGAGGCGAGACAAAGACAGCGAGAGGAACAAGCACGAAAACGGGCAGAAGAAGTGCGGCAGCTCATGCAGCAATGGAGTAACCTCTACAGTGCCAACAAATTGTCTGAGGCAGAGGTAGTCTTTAGCAAACTCATAGAAATGCACCCAAATGACGCTAGTCAGTATTACCAGTCAGGGAATGAACTTTATCGTCAAGGCAAATCAGAAGCAGCAATAATCATATATCAGCAAGCGATTCGCCTCAATCCTCGTCATGCTGTGGCTCATAAGGCTATTGGAGTTGTGAGAGCAACCCAAGGTCGATGGGAAGAAGCCATTGCAGAGTATCAGCAGGCGCTTTCGATTAATCCTGACTATGCTGATGCGCTGAAAAATCTGGGACAAGCGCTGTGGCAACAAGGTAAGCGGGAAGATGCGATCGCTTCCCTAGAAAAAGCCAAAAAACTATATACACAACAGCGTCAGCCTTACGAAGTTAACCAAGTCGATTCGCTTTTGCAGCGGATGAGCGGATAGTAGAGTAGCGCAACGCTGAATTAGAATTTAAGGAGCGCGATCGCCCGTCAGGCGAGAAATTGGTTTCACCGACTCCTTACCCAAAACTCGCTCCGGTAAGATTATGCGGCGACTGTTGCGAAATCTTGCTTCCGGTCAAGAAGTCTCCGGCGACACCTCTACGCTAGAGGATCGTGGCGTGTTGGATAAACTTCGAGGAGAAGCGTAATCAATAGGAGGCGATCGCTTATAGCTAACTTTCGATTTGCGCGATCGCCTCTACCGCCGACAACTCAGGATTTCATCAGAAAGCCTCCGAACCATGCACTTTTTCTTTGTCTTTGCTAATGAAGTTTGACATACCACTCGACGCGCTACCCTTCAGGGCAACAAATTTGTCTGCAATGCCCATTGAAGGAAACACAGTTTTTTCACAATAAGCCTTCAGTTGGTCTTGCCTTGTAGGATGATGCCAAGTTGCAATATCAACAGGCGCGGACGCTCCATCTGGTTGCACGGAGTTAGGAAGACGGGTAAGGATATTCTGAGTTGTTATACCGCCATCATTTCCAAGCTTAATGATGTTGCGAATCGCATCCCGTGACATATTTGCCGTCTCACCTGAGTGTTTCACTCCAATGGCACTGTCCTTGTTAAACATTGCATCATCACCATAAACCCTAAATAACTGATTACTCGCTCCATCGTAAACTTTTATACCATTTTCACAGAATACATTATGCAGAGCGTTTGTTGATTTCTGGAGGTAAGCATTGTTCAGGAATTCAAGATAGTCTTGATAGGTGACTGCGGCAGCCATACGTTGATATTGTGTATCATCGCCAGGCGTAGTTGCATCGCCCTTACTTGCTGCCAGTGCAGACTTGAACTTCTCTTGATCCTTCGGCATATACTCGGTGGGAAGTATATATTTATCTGCCGCAAATGTCTTTTTGTCAAACCTTACAATCCTATCGTTCACTAAGTTTGTAAGCGCACTGTTTAGGCTAGTTGCGTCTTTAAGAGGACTATTGCTAAGCAGGCTTGCCTGAGTTTGTTCAAGTGCCGATGTATTCGACATAGCCTGTGTTTGCCACCATTCCATCAATGTTCTTTCACGGCTACCGGGAGTTTGAAGCGATGCTGGAACCTGCAAGCCTAGAGCATCAAATCTAACTTTCCAATCGTCTCCTTTAATATCCTCGACTGCTTGAGGGTTTTTCGCTCGATTCGTTGTTTGAGTTGCATCAGCTCCCTGAACTTGGCTCTTATCGTAGATTGAAGCTGCTAAACCTGGCTGTTTATAAGCGATTTGTTGAATTTTATGCCATGTTTCGGCTGAAGCAAAATCCATTGTCCACGACTGAGTGTCAAGCCATTGAACAAACCATTGCATAATTTGTGTTTTGTTGATCATGTGACCCGCAGCATAAGAATCTTGCAGATAGTGATCCCCAAAACCATTATTAAGCAGTGCTTCATTCGCAGATTCTTTAGCAGCTTGTTCAGCTTGTTCAGCCTCTTCCAGGTTCTTGTGATATTCCGCTTGAGAATCTGTTTGCTCCTCACCACTACTCGACAACACTCCATAGATTTTCGCAGCTGCTTCTTTGGCTGTTTCAGCCCTTTGCTGCAAGTCCCACGCTTTTTTAGCAGCTTCCCTTGCTTGTTGGTGATAGCCTGACCAAGCGTGCCAACTTTCAGGTACAAAGTGACAGGCATTTCGTGCCAAGGTTGCGCCATATTCATTTGTGTTGCCTTTAGCACCTGAACCAGTAACCGTCAGCAAATTGATCTGTCCAGGCACGCCACTAATGTAATCTTGCAAAATTGCGTCTTTAAATTTGTACCCCAGTTTTTGATTTACACGTTCATTGCCTTTCATCATCGCCTCAGCATCCTGCACATTTTTATCTGTCTTTTCTGTGTCTGTGAGGCTGCCTTCTAACTGGCTATAAATATCTTTTAATCGGAAGAAGGTTTCTTGACGGACACTCTGAATGAGCGTCCAACGGACTTTGGGGTCAGCGGTTTTCATCGTGTCGAGATTTCCGTAATAGTCCGCCAAGGTATTCATCTCGCCATAGGTTATGATTAGCGGCTCTCCATCTTTTCCACCACCGGGTATCGACACAAGAACCGTTTGATATTTTGGATCGATTTCGCCGGAAGAGGCTTCTTTAGGAGGATTGTTTTGCCATTCATTCAAACGCTGTAGTTCTTGGGCAAGAACGTGCATAACATTGCCTTTTTTAATCGGAGAAGCAACCCCTGGTACGTTCACTTCTGCTTCTTCCATTTCACGCTTTCTCCACCCATAGGTTCCTGTCAGCCGTGTTTTGTCTATCAAATTTTGCCAACTTCCGATTTGGGCTAATTCATCGGGTTTGGCATCACCGAGTAGTTGGTGTTCCCAAGAAGAGTGTTTTTGAATCACATCTGAGTTGACAGATTGCTGAACTGTTGGGGTATTTGCAGCAGAGATAGGCTTAGTTTGCGCTAGTTTGTCTTTCTCTTCATGCTTTTGAACAATGGGTGTAATTGAGTTCCAAATTGGCTTAGTTTGAGCTAATTCTTTTTCTTCGTGGCGTTGAATGGACTCAGGAGGCTTGGGTTCTGGCATTTTCATCACTTCAGCCGCTACCCGATCCGCTTCTTGCTCGTATTGATCTCCCACAGCCCCAACCGTGAGCTTGGTTTGAATCGGCATAGCGGTATTGCAACTAGAACATTGGCAACCAGAACTATGAGAACCCGCCTCTACCTGACGCTGAATTGGAGCAACGTTATTACACGTAGAGCATTGACAACCTGTGCTACAAGTGGTTGTTTCTCCCTGACGCTGCACCAGACTGGTTAATTTAGAACCCAAGAAGTCCTGTGTACCGCCCGACTGTTTGAAAGTGATTTGACGCTGGATTGTTGGGCTAATTGAAGTGCAAGACTGACATTGACAGTCCGCGCTTTGGCGTTGCAGTTTGCTCCCACCCGTCTGCTGAATTGTGTGGGTTAGTTCATGGGCTGTCAATTCTAGATTGCCGGGGGATTTGTCGGGTCCATAGAAAATATGGTTGCCGTTAGTAAAAGCTTGGGCGTGCAACTCCCGGTTCATTTGCACTGCTGCATTGTCTGTATGCACTCGCACATGGGCAAAACTATGACCAAAGCGGGGTTCCATGAACGATCGCACTGCATCGGGTAACGGGCTACCGCCTCCCTTATGACTATTTATCCGGCTTTCCAGGTCGTTGCTGGCATCGAAGCTGCCACCTTTGCCAGATCGTTGTACCTGAGGTTTCATCTGAAGTTCGTCTTCTTCCTCAGATTGGCGTTGCACCTGAGGTTTCATCTGAAGCTCGTCTTCTTCCTCAGACTGGCGTTGCACCTGAGGTTTCATCTGAAGCTCGTCTTCTTCCTCAGACTGGCGTTGCACCTGGGGTTTCATCTGAAGTTCGTCTTCCTCAGAGTGGCGTTGCACATCCGGTTTCATTTGAAGTTCGTCTTCTTCTTCCTCAGAGTGGCGTTGCACATCCGGTTTCATCTGAAGTTCGTCTTCTTCCTCAGACTGGCGTTGCACATCCGGTTTCATCTGAAGTTCGTCTTCTTCCTCAGACTGGCGTTGCACATCCGGTTTCATTTGAAGTTCGTCTTCCTCAGAGTGACGTTGCACATCTGGTTTCATCTGAAGTTCGTCTTCCTCAGAGTGACGTTGCACATCCGGTTTCGTGCGGCCAAAGGCAAATTTCGGTTGAATGACTGACGGTGTTGATTTGCCTGGAGCAGATATTGATATCTTGGCGAAATCAAAGCCTATGGGTTTGTCTTGGTCAGTTTTGGTTTGAGAATTTAGTGTATTTTGCTCTGGGGGTGCTACTTCAACGGCTTTGGTCTGAACCGGAAAGGGACGCGGCGCGAACTGTCCTATTGGTGCTGGCGTGGTGGAGGAATTTGCAGAAGCTTTTTTCTGCGTGTAGCGTTCGGTGTTCATAGCTGATTTCTCTATAAAAATGCCAGCACAGGGGAAAGCGCGATCGCGCGTTTGTTTGTTTATGCAATATTTTAACCTCAAGAAATTTAGTAATAAATAAAACTTTATATTTAAGCGCGATCGCTCGTCAGGCGAGAACTTTCCTTCCCCAACGCCTTACCCAGAAATCTTTCCGGTAATATTCTGCGGCGACTGTTGCGAAATCTTTCCTCTGGTCAAGAAGTATCCGAAGACACATCGACATTAGAGGAGCGTGGCGTGTTGGATACACTCCGCGAAGGAGCGTAAAGGAGCGTAATCGATAGAAGGCGATCGCTTACGGCTAACTTTCGATTTGCGCGATCGCCTCCAACGACGACAACTCAGGATTTCATCAGAAAGCCTCCGAGCCATGCACTTTGTCTTTGTCTTTGGTAATGAAGTTTGACATATCACTCGTCGCGCTCCCCTTCAGGGCAACAAATTTGTCTGTCATGCCTATAAGGAAACACAGTTTTTTCGAGAAATTCGCTTCACCGACGCTTACCCAAAACTCGCTTTGGTAAAATTATGCGGCGACTGTTGCAAGATATTGCCTTTGGTCAAAAAGTCTCCGGTGACACCTCTACTCTAGAAGATCGTGGCGTGCCGGATAAGCTGCGCGAAGGCGCTTGACTGTCTAATGAAGATACTTCACGACTTTGTAGAAACTGTGTGAGGTGGGCAGCGTTGCCTGCCCCGTGGCATAGGGCTAAAATTATGAGCTGAATTAGGATAGCAATATAGATGAGGGACGCACTTGGACAACGGGGTGAAGCAATATTCATAGTTTTAACGACTGCGTTTCACTCTAATTCTGGCCCAATTTTCAAGCCGCAGTTTTTAGGAGATAAATGGCAGTATGTTGATTTTATTGTGGAACTTGTAGGGGCTGGAGCCGCTGTCCCGTACTTCTTCGTCCAAGTTAAAACAACAAGAGAAGGCTATACAAAAAAACTAAATCGGCTAAAGGTTAAAGTACCGCAAGAGGGTGTACGTGGTTTAGCATCGTATCCCGCCCCTACTTATATAGTTGGTATTGATGAGATAAAAGAGACAGGTTATATAGTTTCTGCAAATGGAGAAAGCCTCAGCTCTATGTCAAGCCTCTCTACGATGTTTCCGATTAACAAACAGAATAGGGAACTACTCTGGAACGAGGTGAACGATTTCTGGAGAAGATACCATACTAACAGTTTAGGTTCACAATTTTCCGACTCAAATTGGAGATAGAAGCGTGACAACAAAACAAGCTTGGTATATCGGACAACGGGCAGAATCTCTAACACTCATGTACTTAACCCGTCGAAATGACCTGATTGTTTCAAGACATCAAGAAGATTATGGCTTGGACTTTTTGGTAACAATCAGAAAAAGTGCTGCTTACACTGGTAGGCTCTTCGGAGTCCAGTTTAAAGCAACAGCCTCTACTCCAAAGTCAATTCAGGATGACGATATTATCGAGATTAAGCTTAATGAAACGTCAATTGACTTCCTCACTGAACTACCTTTCCCAGTTTGTCTATTCTTTTTTACTCTAGATAACGATCGCAGTTATTATAAATGGATTTTGGAGCCTGTGATTGAAGGTCAGCAAAATCCAAAGCTGCACTTCAATCGCACTAATAAGTTTAAAAAATTAACTGACGAGGAAATAGATAACATCATCTCAGTAGTAAATAGCTGGTATGACAGCCGGAAATAGGTAAAGGAACGCCAAGTAATTCTCGGCGTTCCTTTGCGTTTACCTTAGCGAACCTTTGCGTTTAATTTTGACTTGGATTTAGCACACCTGAATGACCGGGAATGTCTCCCAAGGGTTCGCAACGACCGCCTAAGTATTTGGCTAAGAATTCCTCAGCGATCGCATAAAAATGTAACCGATTTTCTGGACGGGCGAAACCGTGCCCTTCGTCGGGATAGAGGGCGTATTCTACTGGTTTACCAGCTTGTTGCATCGCCTTGACAATTTGTTCGCTTTCTGCTTCTTTAACTCGCGGATCGTTAGCACCTTGTCCAATTAGTAAAGGCTTCTGGATGCGGTCAACGAAAAATAAAGGCGATCGCGTCTTCAGAAACTCCTCTTCCTTCTCCAAGTTACCCACGCGATGGTAGAAATTCGCTTTCAGGGGTTCCCAGTAAGGCGGGATACTTTGCATCAGCGTAATTAGGTTACTCGGCCCAACAATATCCACACCGCAGGCAAATACATCCGGCGTGAAAGTCAATCCTACCAGCGTTGCATAACCGCCGTAGGAACCGCCCATAATGGCAATCTTTTGGGGGTCAGAGATGCCTTGTTGCACCAGCCAATTAACGGCATCAATCAAGTCATCGTGCATTTTACCAGCCCATTCGCGATTACCAGCATTGACAAAAGCTTTGCCGTAGCCAGTCGAACCGCGAAAGTTGACTTGCAGCACCGCATAACCCCGGTTAGCTAACCATTGCGCTTGCGGATCGTAACCCCAAGTATCCCGCGCCCAAGGGCCACCGTGGACAAGCAAGACAGTTGGTAGGTTTTTGGCAGGTATCCCCACAGGTGTCGTCAGGTAGCTGTGGATAGTCAAGCCGTCCCGCGCCTCGAAGGAGACAGGTTGCATTGATGCAAGTTGCAACCCTTCGAGTTTGGGTTTGTTGCTGAATAGGAATGTGCTGGTTTTGGTTTCGCGGTTATAGACGTAGTAGTAAACAGGGCCATCGTCGGTGAGATAAGCGACTAGCCAGTTTTTGTCTGCAAGGTCGCGGGAGGAAATGCTGAACTCCCCTGGACGCACTTGCGCGATCGCTTTAAAATCAGCAGCGATGCTTTCGTCAAGCACTCGCCACTCTTGTTTATCTTTATAGAAGGAAACTGCCTGAATAACTCGCGTAGTTGGGTGTATAACTATCCCGCCAACATCGTATTCAGAATCTTCCGCAATCACCTTTTCTTCGCGGGTAGCCAAATCCAAGGCAAGCAAACGCGCAGCATTGGCATCGTGACTGCCTTCAATATAAAGGGTTTTGTTATCAGCAGAAAAGCTGACTGCGCCCCCCTCATCATCTGGCCCCCAGTGACGCAGAGTGTCCCAGCTGCCTTGTGTGGTTTCCCGGAATAACAGGTCAGAACCACCATCGGGAGTTGCTGCTGTAGCTGCACGGATCTGGAACTCAGCGTCAGCCGTCCAGCTGACTATGTTACCAGGGTTCTCCGAATCCAACTCAACTGCACCATTGTTCAGGTTGACGCGATAAACGTCAAACTTTTGGGGGTCTTTCAGGTTCATCCCCACCAAAATCTGATCTGGGAAGTTGTGGTCAAAATCCACAGGTTGCGCTTTCACACCTTGAAATGGCGTTAGGTCACGGACACTATTGGAGTGAATATTCACCAAGTAGAGGTGGAAGTTCTCGTCGCCGTCCGAGTCTTGCATATAAATCAGCTGGTCGGCGTTGTAAGTCCAGAAGAAGATGCGGATACCGCGCTTTTTGTCAGCTGTCAGCTGGCGATCGCCTTCTTCTCCAATCGTCCGCAGCCATACCTGTAAGACATTCTGAGTGTCCGGAGCAATGTACGCTAGATATTTGCCATCCGGTGAGAGTCGCGGACTGGTTCTTTCTGGGTTGCCAAAAAGAATCTCGCGGGGAATTAATGGCGGCAGTTGCGTAGCTAGTTCTTCAACTGTGGATTGCATTATTACCTCATATACTCGTGCCTACTATTACTTTGCTCATAGAATTAGCGATTCACCTAGTCCGGTTAACCGACCATCGGCGATCGCTACCTTACCAATTACCTTTGATGATGCGATCGCGCTTTGTATTGGGAAGGATGCGATCGCGCTTGTTGTGGAAGTGGAGAATGCGATCGCGCTTTGGATTGGGAAGAATGCGATCGCGCTGTTGTGGAAGGGAAGGATGCGATCGCGCTTTGTGCTGGAGAAGATGCGCTTTACTTGGTTTGTTCTGTTCGCTTCACACGCGGTACCTGAGATGAACGGGGACAATTTTAAGTATGATGAAATTACCATACCCAAAACTCATACTTATGCAGAAAGTCACAATCTCTTTAGAAGATGACATCCTGCGATTTGTAGATCGGCAGGCAAAAGGCAACCGCAGCGCCTATATTAACGATTTGCTGGCAGAACACCGCCGCCGGATTCTGGAGGCACAAATGATTACCGCCCTCCAACAGGATGCTAAAGATCCAGAGTACCAAGCTGCAATTTCAGCTTGGGATAGTGTAGCTGGGGATGGCATTAATGCCAGCGAGTAATTTAACTTATCGGCGGGGAGAAATCCGTTGGGTAACACTCGATCCAACCGTAGGGGCTGAAGCACAAAAAACCCGCGCTTGCTTGATTGTGCAAAATGACATCATGAACCAGTATGGACTTCTAACAATTGTGATGCCGTTTCGACCGGGAAATAAAGAAGCCCCCTACGTTGTGAATGTCAAAGCAACATCCTCTAATGGATTAGACCAAGACCGTTTTATTGATGTCGGGCAAATTCGTGCTGTCGATCATCGTCGCGTTTTGGGTTTGGTAGGTGTGCTAGAGGAAGAATACTGGGAACAGATTCGCTTTAGCTTAAATGTTGTTTTGGGGTTTGCGATCTAAAAGTGTCAAAGAATTAGAATCAAACGATCGCGCTTTGTATTGGGAGAATGCGATCGCGCTTTGTGTTGGGGAAGAGTGCGATCGCGCTTTGTGTTGGGGAAGAGTGCGATCGCGCTTTGTGTTGGGGAAGAGTGCGATCGCGCTTCTGGTGTTGGGAAGGATGCGATCGCGCTTCTGGTGTTGGGGAGGATGCGATCGCGCTTGTTGTGGAAGTGGAGAATGCGATCGCGCTTGTTGTGGAAGTGGAGAATGCGATCGCGCTTTGTATTGGGAAGGATGCGATCGCGCTTGTTGTGGAAGTGGAGAATGCGATCGCGCTTTCGTATGCGAGGGGGAAGAGTGCGATCACCTTGGCTACACGTTACTCATGACAACTCTGCTAATATCTCCTGAGCCATATTGCTACGTACCTGCTGCAAGCGGTGCGATTGCTCTGTACTTTTGATAACTTCAGTAATCTCAGCACATACTCGCTGCGTAGCTGCCGAAAGCTGAACACCATTTGCCGCAAGCCTAGTGATTTGCTCTGCCAACAAAGTATTGATTTGGTTAAGATAGTTTTCCTCACTTTTTATTTGTTCATTCAGTTGACGATTTTTGTCAATGTTTTCTAATAGCTGCTCTGCTTCTTCAGAGTGCTTCTTCCCCAAATTATGAAGAGCCTTAATAACCATTTTCTCTTGGTCCTTATTCAAAATTCCATAGGTGGTAAAATTTCTAAATTTTGGTGCTATTTCAGGGATTTCTTTCTGTAACTCTTGATACAAATTACTCATTTTTACTCTCAAGTTTCGCCGTCCATTATAAAGTTCTTGAGATAGATTTTTTTGCCTGACAACCGCCTGGTTACGGTTATCTATCAGTTCTTGCATTTTTGCAACTTGAGTTTTAACTTCTTTAGCTTCTAATAAATCTAAGTAATTTGATAGAAAATTTTTAAGCTGTGTATTTAGTGTTAGGTTTTTTTTCTTATATTGAAATATCCACCCTTTATAGTCTGCCCAAACATCTAATTTTTTGAGTCCTGATAGCCGACTGGGGTGAAAACATCCAAGAGCAAAAAGCCAATCATCCGGATATTGTTGGCGTAGTTCTCCCAGTACCTGAAACATAAATTCTCGACTGCGAAGAGCTGCATATCTCACAGTGTTCTCATAGCGTCTTAGGAGTCCTCCAACAGCAACGTGTGTAAAACCTAGTTGTTTTAATTGTGCATAGCAGTCGAGATATTCTTCAATACTTTCTCCCTGAGCAACGCCAACTAAGTTGAAGCTATCTATCTCATTTTTATATGGTTTATAAGCTGCAATAGCTGCTTTTGCACTTTCAATAGTCGCCTGTGAATCACGGAAAACATCAATCATAATTCCGTACTTAACACCCATACGAGTATAGATTTGAAATAATTGCTCGTAGGTCAGATTAGTTCCATATCGCATAAAGATACCTGAATCACACATTTTAATCGTCTGATTCAGAATATGCTCTCGTACAGGGCAATTTAAGATATTATCTTTATACTGGCAAGGCCCACCTATAGCATCGCAATAATCAAGGTTTTCACAGGGATACTGTTTTAATGCATTTTGGAAATTTAACGAGGTATTAGCATTAGACATGATGCCAATCTTGACGTCGGGATATTCTTGTAAAGGCAATCCCTTTAGAATGCGTAGGCTCATGGGGCGATCAGCAACAAAGAATGGAATCATGTTAAGGTTTTCAAGTATTTTATAAGCCGCTCATTCGCATCGTCAGTTTTAATTGGTACTGGGATGGCTTTTAATCCAGTAGCATCATGACTCATCAACAACCAATTTCCTGGCTTAAATTTAAAGGTCTGGCGAAACATATCCTTCGAGACACCGAAGGCTTCTGCTACAACTTCGCGATCGCTCTCCCGTGGTAACTTACTAACCAGATAGGTATGAGGCTGAGCCATGATGCTGGTGTCCAAATAGCGTGTGCGTTGGGTAGCAATGCCTATCCCCAAACCAAACTTCCGTCCCCGACGAGCGAGTGTCTCTACAATTGCCTTAGAGGCTTCATAAGATTCACCTGTAGTCTTGCTAGGGATAAATTCGTCAGCCTCATCGAAAACGAATGAGACTAGCGGATCTACAAGCCCATTCTGGCGACGTGCTTCGTAGACTTTCTCACCGAGTCGCTTGCTAAATTCACGGAGTTCGTTTGGATTATGAGCTTGTATAATCCACAGTGACGAAGATTCTGAGTTATTTAGGTCTTCTACAATCTCATCAAGACTTGTACCTGCCGCAAAAGATTCTGCTGTTGTTTTTTCCAGTTCTTCAAGCTTTGCGATGTGGTTGGCAAAATCTCCATCATTTTTGAATTCTTTAGCTTCTGGCTTAGTAAGCTCTTGCTCGATAGCTTCTCGAATTTGTTTCGCTAGATCGGGTGTAAATTTTACTGCTTTATAATTTCCTAATACTTCTGCCGTTTTGAGAGCGGTTGTAACAATATTTTTACGTTGATCGAACTTAGTTTTTTGTCTGGTTTTCGACCATCCTATTGCATTAGTAAAAAAAACATCGTAGACGGTCAAGCTCTTAGCTTCTTGATAAAATCGAATTGCTTTTCTCTCAATCAGTTCGCGTAAGCCCAAGGTTACAAATTGACGATCCTTGAACAAGGCTTTTGGTAAAAGGGTGTATCGCTCCAACTGCCGAGTAGCTTCATCAAGCATAGGAGCCTTTTGAAGTTCATTTATGTACTTAAATAAACCTTCAGGAAGCGTTTGTCTTCCCACTGTCAAAATTTGACCGTTGATGTTTTTCTGAAGGAGCTGATCTAAAAGCAGAACAGAATACTCTCCCATGAGGTCAAATAAAACAACCTTTACTACTTGAGGAGAACCGAGAAGCTTGGCAATATATGTACTTAAAAGATTGGATTTACCAGAACCTGTGAAGCCAAATATCCCAAAATGTACCCTCACAAAATCTTCGATGCGTACAAAAGTAGGCACATTTTCATCGCGGATGAGTCTACCACCAACAAAGAGGCTATCTTGCTCTGCTGCCAGGTCAATATCTTTGTTGACTACCATCTTGGTAGGCTCAGTATCGAGAATTTGTACCACAGCGCCCACCATTGGAATGTTTTGTTCGGGCTGAAAGACACGAGAACCGTCTTGGCATTCAAATATAGCAGTCCTAAATGAGTTAAGAACAAGGTGCATACTGATGCACCTTAGGAAAATCAAATTTTTGGTTATTGGTAAAGAACTTAAATAGCCACTTAACGACAGAAAACGAT